>NZ_JUEI01000092.1:0-29327 GCF_000802655.2 Paenibacillus sp. IHB B 3415
TGTACCTCTTACATGTCAAGGTCTCCACTTTGATTAGGGGGCTTAAGAGATACCGCCCACATCCGGCGGATTCAAAGGGATTTATCCCTTTATTTTCCCCATACCCGCCCACTTTCGGCAGAATCAGAGGGATTTATCCCTTTATTTTCCCCATACCGCACACTTTTAGCAGAATCAGAGGGATTTATCCCTTTAATTTCCCCATACCGCCCACTTTCGGCGGGTTTAGAGGGATTTATCCCTTTGATTTTTCCATATAGCCGACTTTCGACGGAATCAGAGGGATTTATCCCTTTGATTTCACCATACCGCCCACTTTCGGCGGGTTTAGAGGGATTTATCCCTTTAGTTTCACCATACCGCCCACTTTCAGCGGAATCAGAGGGATTTATCCCTTTAGTTTCACCATACCGCCCACTTTCGGCGGATTCAAAGGGATTTATCCCTTTAGTTTCACCCTACCGCCCACTTTCGGCGGATTCAGTACAAAGACCGGTTTCGACCACATTATCGTGGCCTGAATCGGTCTTTTTTTGCGTCAGGAGATTAAGTTAAGTATGCTTTTGTACTGAAGAACGTCCCCTTGGAGCTGTTGATTATGCCCAGGTTGTGATTGTCTCAACTGGCAGGCGGTAGGAAGGGTAGCCTTCTTTGGCTGCTTTCCCTATCGAGATCAGCATGACCGGCTGGAACCGGTCTTTGTCCAGGCCAAAAGCTTCCGCGATCTTGTCCTTCTCATAACCGGCCATCGGGTTGGTGTCATATCCATGGGCCCGGGCAACAAGCATCAGCTGCATCGAAATAAGCGCCGAGTCAATCAGATTCACATCACGCAGCTCGGATGCAGATATCCCCGCATAATAAGGCTTCACCTGCTGCAGCTGTATATCTTTGACGTCGCTCGGCATGTAACCAAGTTCCACCGATTTGCCGAAAATCTCGTCTATATATTCAACATTCTTTGCATCGTAAAATACCGCAATAACTGCCGAGGAAGTCAGAGCTTGCATCTGGTTGAAGGAGGCCAGCGGTGCAAGTTTTTCTTTGCCTTCCGCGCTGTCAATAACAAGGAAACGCCATGGCTGCATGTTAATGGCAGACGGTGCACGGGAGGCTTCCGCCAGAATCTCGGTCATTTCCTCCCGGCTGATTTTCACTTCAGGATCATAGGCCTTCACGGAACGGCGCTCCAGAACGATCTCATTGAAATCGTTGGTTGTATGGTATTTCCCGGTAATTGTACTCATGTTGATTTCTCTCCTTTATTTATAGGTTTATCATCACTACAAGAATTCTAAACTATGAAGTATACTTTATAGCAAGAGGGAAAAACGGGGTGATTTAACATGAAGATTAGTGAAGTCGCAAAAATTGTTGACCTGCCTATATCAACCATCCGGTACTATGAGAAAATGGGAATTATCACAGATGAATATATCCTCAGGGAAGAGAACAATTACCGGAATTATGAAGTAGAGATCATTCATCATCTGGATGTTGTCAAGAATTGTCTGGCTGTCGGTTTTTCAATTAATGATATAAAATCCATGATCTCTAAAAATGGAATATCCAAAGAAGAACAAACACGTATTATCAAAGATAAAATAGCAGATATTGAAGCTGCGCAAAAGAATCTGGAGGATTCCAAGCAATCTCTTTATGACCTTCTTAGGGATTTATCCCTTTATTTTCCCCATACCCGCCCACTTTCGGCAGAATCAGAGGGATTTATCCCTTTATTTTCCCCATACCGCACACTTTTAGCAGAATCAGAGGGATTTATCCCTTTAATTTCCCCATACCGCCCACTTTCGGCGGATTCAAAGGGATTTATCCCTATAATTCCCCCTTCCCGCCCGCATCCGGCGGATTCAGAGGGATTTATCCCTCTAATTCCCGCCTACCGCACACTTTCGGCGGGGTCAGCGGGATTCCTGATACATGAATAGCTCCGTCCTTCGGATGGATAGCTTCCAATTACAAAGATCATAATCACCTACATGGTGCGACTGTGAGGCGCACTAAAAAACGGACAACTCCCGCAAAGGAAAATGTCCGTTTCAATATAAATCAGCCGGTTAATCGTTCTTACGGTGGCGGCCTCTCATATACTCATTAATCTTCAGGTCCAGCAAGCTGCTGATGGCAATTACATTATCCGAGGTAAAGGAATTCTCCTGTAAAAAGAGCTGTTCCATTCTGCTGCGGAGTACCTGTATTTCATTTTCCAGCGAGAGCCTGCGTGCATGTGCATCACCCCTGGGAGGATGTTTCCCGCTTCCGGAACTACATTCCCCACCATAGGAAGGTAAGTAATAATCTGCGCTCAGCACAATCATCCCTCCTAATGTATTATTGCGCGATATCCGAGTACTGATTCTGAATGCCTTCCTACTCGCACTCTACGCCCAATTCCAGAATAAGAGTTCCATGTAAGTGTATTACAGGTGTTTCTTGTCCTTAGAGTAAAATAATACCATATAGAAAGGTGATCGGCTATAGTTCAATTTACTTCATTCGGTTTGCATTACTCTGCCCGCTCGCGGGCCAGCTGTGAGACAAATGCCCCAATCCGTTCTACCGCTTCGTTCAGCTGGGATACCGAGGTTGCATAAGAGCAGCGGAGGTATCCTTCACCGCCCAGACCGAATACACTGCCCGGAACCGCAGCTACCTTATATTCCAGAAGCAGGCGCTGAGCGAATTGATCGGAGGTCAGCCCGGTGCGCTGAATACTCGGGAAAGCATAGAACGCGCCTTGCGGCTCATGGCAGTCCAGTCCGGCATCGCGCAGTCCTTTGACGATCAGCCGGCGCCGCTGATTATAGGAATCCGCCATCCTGTCCTTCTCTTCCATTCCGTTGGTCAATGCCTCCAGAGCAGCCACCTGGCCCATCGAAGGCGCGCACATGACTGTGTACTGGTGAATCTTCAGCATCGCGGAGATCAGGTCCGGGTGACCGCAGGCATATCCCATCCGCCAGCCGGTCATGGCGAAGGCTTTGGAGAAGCCGCTGACCAGAATGGTCCGGTCAATCATGCCCGGAAGGGAGGCAAAGCTTACATGATTGCTTCCATAGGTCAATTCAGCATAAATTTCATCGGAAATTACTATGAGATCATGTTTCTCTACCACTTTGGCAATCGGTTCCCAATCCTCACGGCTCATAATCGCACCCGTCGGATTGCTCGGATAGCAGAGAATGAGAATCTTGGAGCGCGGAGTGATCTTGGCTTCCAGATCAGCCGCCGTAAGCTTGAAGTTATTCTCTCCGAAGGTCTCAATGCCGACCGGAATCCCGCCGCCGATTGCTGTTATCGGTGAATAAGAGATATAGCAAGGCTCGGGAATCAGAATCTCGTCTCCCGGTGAGATCAAGGCACGAAGCGCCAAATCTATCGCTTCACTGCCGCCGACGGTGGCGATAATCTGGTTCGCAGGATCATATTGCACCGCGAAGCGGGTCTGCAGATATTCGGCAATGCCAGCGCGAAGCTCCGGCATGCCGGCATTGGAGGTATAACCGGTGAAGCCGCGCTCCAGCGAGTAGACGCAGGCTTCCCTGACATGCCAGGGAGTCTTGAAATCCGGTTCCCCGACACCCAGTGAAATAATATCCTTGCTGCCTGCCGCCAGATCAAAAAACTTGCGGATGCCCGAGGGCTGTATCTGCTGGACCAGCGGGGCCAAATAGGAATTCATCGACTTCGTAATCATGGCATTACATCCTTCACGGAGATATCATCAGACGGTTGTCTTCTTCATGCTCTTCAAAGATGATACCGTCCTGTTTGTATTTTTTGAGCGTAAAGTTAGTTTTGGTAGAGAGTACCGCATCAATCGGAGACAGCTTCTCGGAGACGAAATTGGCGACCTCCCGCAGATTGCGGCCTTCCACTTCGACCAGCAAATCGTATGCGCCGGACATCAGATAGACGGATTTGACCTGCGGATACAGATAGATCCGCTCGGCAATGCCTTCGAAGCCGCGGCCGCGTTCCGGTGTAATCTGGACTTCGATCAGCGCAGTCACCCGTTCATCGTCCACCTTATCCCAATTGACCACAGTAGCATATTTCACAATGACATGATCCTGTTCCATTTGTGCAATCACGGTTTTGACATCTTCTTCTTCCGCACCAAGCAGGGTTGCCATTAAAGCCGTTGAGCTTCGCGCGTCCTCCTTGAGCAGTTCCAGCACTTTCCTCTTCAAATCATTCATTTCCTTCATGCCTTCCCTCCGGATAGTTCGCCAGTCCGGTACCCCTGCATCAGGGCAGAGCGCCTGCGAAAAGAGTTTAGTATTAATATGACACGAAAATGACAGTTCTGCAAACAAAATAACCCCGCCTGGGCGGGGTTACAATGGATCTTTTTATTTGTGTTTCTCCACACCAGCGGACGGCAGTCCTATGCTTCATCCGCCCCGCGTGAGGGTTACATATAGTAAGAACCATTATTATGCTGCTGCACATTAGCCTGGTGCACAGGAACATTGGAGGCCTGGTTATAGGCACCGGCTCCGCCTGTCTTCTCACGCACGAACTGCTGGCATTTCTGCTGGGTCTGCTGGGCAGTCTGAATCTGCTTGTCTACATCCTGACGCAGCGCTTTCCCCGGAGCAGTATACATGTTCATTTGTGACATTTGGTTATACAGCTCTCCCTGAAGTCTGAGCGTATCCATCGTCAAATCATTGAATACCCGGCGTACCGTAGGACAATTCGATTCTGTAGCTGCTGTTGTATATTCACGGACTGTCCGCTTCAAATCAGCCAAAACCGTGTTCAGTAAATCCTCATCTGCCATGAATGGCGTTCCATTTTGTGCGTACACAGTAAAACCTCCTTAAAGTTTGTGGGACATGCTTCCCGGCATCAAATTTGTGTGCGGCCAGTAATAATTATTGCGGCTGGGTTGGTGCATACTGCTGGTGCTGATGCAGCAGCTGTACAAGCATATCCATATGGTGGGTATGACTTTGAATTTGCTGTACACAGATTCCCTGCACCGTGGAGTTTTGAGTGGTTCCGGCTGTAGCGGCCAGCTGCTTAATCAGCAAATCTTCGTTGGAAATGGAATCTGCGATATATTCCAGTTCTTTTCCGCTAAGCGCCTGCATTTGGTTAGATTGCATGTTCAGTATTCCCTCCTTCTGGATGTTCAAGCGTTCCTTAGTATGCCGCAGAGCAGAACACTTTATGTGCCAAAAAGCGCAAAGCTGCTTCTGCAAAAATCGGATTAACACCTTATATACCGCGCATGAGCGGCTGCAAAACTGCAAACAATACCTTACCCGGATTATATAAAGGAGCAACCATACCATGAAACTCATCAGCGGGCAGGTGCCCTGGGAGAATACACTGCTTCACCCGCCGGTGTATCCGGTACTGAAAGAAGATATTACCTGCGACTGTCTGATTGTAGGCGGCGGCATGGGCGGGGCGATGATGTCCTACCGCATGTCCCTCAGCGGAGCGGATACTGTTCTTATCGATAAAAGAGCGGTGGGCAGCGGAAGCTCCCATGGCAATACCGGATTGCTTCAAGTCTCCAACGATAAGCCGCTTACTTCCTGTATGAATACTTTCGGGCAAGAAAATGGCGTCCTGTTCTACAAACTGTGCCAGCAGAGTGTCAAGGCAATTCTCGAACTTCCGGGCAAGCTCGATATCGATCCGTTGATCATGCCCCGAAGCAGTCTGCTGTATGCCAGCGTCCCTGAAGATGTTCCCGCCCTGAAGCTGGAAAATGAAAACCTGATCCGGCATGGATTTGATTCAGAATTCTGGGATGAGGAAACGATCCGCTCGCATTATTCCTTCTCCAAACCGGCTGCGCTCTTCTCCAGAGGGGATGCAGAGACCAATCCGCTGCGGACCGTGCACAGCCTGATTGACAAAGCCCACTCCCGCGGAGTCCGCGTCTATGAGCATACCCAAGCCGTTAAGTACGAATACAAAGCTGACGGCGTGGTTTGCCATACGGAGAATGGGCGGATCTTCGCGAAGAATGTTGTGTTTGCCATGGGATATGAAACACAGGAGATGAAGAAAGACCGGGGAGCAGTGCTCATCAACACCTATGCCATTATGACCGAACCTGTTCAGAACTTTCCCAAATGGCATGAACGGAGTCTGATCTGGGAAACAGCGCGGCCTTACTTGTACTTCCGCGCCACCATGGAAGGCCGCTTGATTGCCGGTGGCAAGGATGAAGAACTGACGACTTCGGAACGCCGCGATATCCGTGTGCTCTCCCAGAGCCAGCGGCTGCTTGAAGAGCTTGTGGCCTTGTTCCCGGAACTTGAGGGAATAGAGGCGGAATATTCCTGGGGGGCAGTCTTCGGCTCTACCCGTGACGGCTTACCTTATATAGGACCTCATCCGGAGTACCCGCACTGCTATTTCATTGAAGGCTACGGGGGCAACGGAACCGTCTACAGCATGATAGCCGCCGAACTTCTCTCAGATACCCTTGCCGGCAAGGTACGCCCCGAGCTGGAGCTGTTTTCGCTAACCCGTACAGCGAAGCCTGCGCCGTCTCCGGCAATTCAGGGGTAAGCAGCAGAGCCTACGGGATCCTTGCTGCATCCGGCGGTAGCAGCAGAAAGTACACGCAAAAAGGGATGTCCGCGAGCCTGACGGCTGCGGAGCATCCCTTTTTTATGATAAACCCGACAATATGGAATAATAGCTTATTGCGCTTTTACAAATTCAGCAGATTTGATCCCTGCCTGGCGTCCGAAAATAATGATTTCGGCTACAGAGTTCCCGCCGATCCGGTTCTGGCCGTGTAATCCGCCGACTACCTCACCTGCTGCAAAAAGTCCTGTGATCGCTTTGCCGTCTTTGTTCAAGACCTCTGTATTTGTGTTAATCACCACACCACCCATAGTGTAGTGGATTCCCGGGCCGATTTGGATCGCATAATACGGTGCGCCGGACAGATCATTGTCCATACCTGTAGTTCTGCCGAATTCCGCATCCGACTTATTCTTCACTGCGCTGTTCCAGGTATCTACCGTCGTTTTCAGCTGATCTGCCGGAACATTCATTTGTTCTGCCAGCGCCCGGGTGGTATCGGCTGTTTTGACAACACCCATCTTGATGTACTGGTCCACCGCTTTGACGCGGGATTTCACGCCGGAATCAAACACCAGATACGCTGATTTCTCCGGAAGTGTATTGATGGAAGCTGTTACTTTATCACGGGTATCCATTTCGTTGCCGAAACGTTTACCCTCACTGGATACGAGGATTGCGCCTTCGCCCCGGACCGCTTCACCGATCAGGTAGGATTTCTCCTGCTGTACGGTCGGGTGAACCTGAATCTGATCCAGATCTACCGTTGTGCCGCCAACCTGTTCAATCATCCGGATGCCGTCGCCGGTGCTGCCGATCTGGTTCGTGGTCACATAACCTTCGAGGTCAGGTCTGACTTCGGTAATCATCTCCATATTGGCGCCGAAGCCGCCGGTTGTTACGATCACTGCTGATCCGGTAATTGTTTTCTCATCGGCCTGGTTAAACAGCACCTTGACGCCGTTCACTTTGCCATCCTGCACTGTAAGTTCCTTCACGTCCGCATTAACGAACAATGGAATCCCTTGCTCTTGTACATTTCTTACGAGTCCGGCAACCAGATATTGACCGACTGCTGAGCCGTCTTCCGGACGGTGGGTACGCTTCTCTTTCATTCCGCCGGTAATCGTAATATTGTTCAAGCGGATGCCGATCGAATCCAGCCAGTCAATGGCACTTGCGGAATTGTCCACGAAAAAGCGGAGCAGCTCCTTGTTGTTCGTATCATGGCCGCCTGCCAGTGTCTCTTCATAGAACAGATCATTGGTGTCCTCGATGCCCTGCTCCTTCTGGAACTTCGTCTGCGAAGCGTTCATACCCGAAGAGGATTTGGTAGTATTACCGCCGGCAACCGGCATTTTCTCGAGAATAACCGGGTTCATGCCGTTAGCCTTTGCTTCCAGCGCCGCCGACATTCCGGCACCGCCTGCGCCGACAATGATGATATCATATTTATCTTTTAACTGATCGTACGGTGTATAGCTCGCTTCGGATGCTCCCGATACGGCTTCGGCTGTCTCTTCAGGTGCAGTGGTTGCTGCAGGCTCTGTGGTTGCGCTGTTCTTACCCTTGCTCTCATTGACACTGCCGTTAGCATTGTTGTTACCGCAGCCTGCGATAACCAGCATAACGGAAAGAACGAGTATAAGAGTCGCTGCAAATCTCTTTTTCATAGTAACGCTTGCCCCCTTGTGCATATTTTCACAATTATCATATCCGCAAAAGGGCCGTCCTTGGAAGCTTACGTAATTAAAGAAATCATTAAGTAACTAAAGTAAGCGGACAAACAGCATCTACTGTTGTTAATTTTTGCCACTTTGCAGGATTGGTGAGCATTTAAGTGCTGTTTGTCCAACTGCTGCTCCAACACGATCCCATCATTCATCAGCAAGTGTTGAAAATCCAACTATTGTCTTACCTCTCTCGGCCCCTAACCTCCCGGCTTGCTATCATCATTTCCGAAAGAAACAAAACTTCCCGATCCTCTTGCGGATCGGGAAGCTTCCCGATCCTCTTGCGGATCGGGAAGGGGGCACGCGCTAGTCCAGCAGCTTCTCCATATGCAGCACTTTGGCAAAGCCGGCTTTTGCCGTGAACAGCCCGGTATTCTGCACCTTGAAGGTTTTGAAGCCGAGCCGCTCATAGAGCTTTTTGGCTTGCGGATTGGTGTCAACGACCTCCAGCAACATCTTGTTGCGGTTCGCCGACCGGGTTAAGGCAAAGGACGCTTCCAGCAGCCGGGTTCCGATCCCCAGCCCTCTTGCCTCACAGGAGACGACGAGCGGATCAATATGAATGGAGTCCTTCGGAACGCCGCCGTGAAACATACGATATATACCGTAGGCTGCATAACGCCACGCGCCGCCCGCTATGCCGAACGAATGTCTGAGAGCCCCGTAACCCAGCGTTGCGAAGAAGCCGTCTCCTTTTTCCAGACCGACGAATCCAACCACCCTTCCCTCGCGTACCGCATACAGACCGTTCTCATAACGCAGACTCCGGCACAACACCTCCACGACTTGCTTCTCATTGCGGGTAAATATCCACAGGGCATTGAATTTCAAGGCAAAAGCCTGATAAAACAGTCTGGCAACCTCGCCTTTTTGCACTTCTTCCAGGCGGTCGACAATCTCTACGTCTAACGTTGACATACAGCTTCCTCCTTTATGTTGCTTCAGCTACCGCTTCGTCCTGGGGCGCCGAAGCCTTGAATGACGGTGGATACCAACAATTGCGGAGCATCATTCTTCGCAAGATTGCCATTCTGGATCTCCTGCCAGGCAACGAACAGCAGATTATACATGACGGTTATCATCCAGTGGGCGGGCATCGCGGCATTCAGCAGACCGCGTGTCTGCCACCCTTCCACAGCTTCCCGCAGCGGTTGCTTGATGCGGGCTTCCTCGGCAAGAATATTAGGATTCTCGTCAACCGATGCCGCGAAGCTGAGAAAAGACATCTTGCTGCCCAAAGGAATCAGCGCCTCGAACACCTCCGTCAGGAAGCGGAGCATATCGCTGTCATCATTCATGATTCCTTCAAGCGCTTCATCCACCAGCCCGATGGCATTCAGCGCCAGCGCATCCAGCAGCAGCTCCCTTGTAGAGAAATAGCGATGCAGCGTCGCAATGCCGATTTGAGCATGATCCGCGATCTCCTGCAGCGTAGCCGTCGGCTTCAACGCCAGCAGCTCCGTTGCTGCGTCCAGAATAGCTTTCCGTTTATTGTCCTTAACACTGGGTTTCATGAACATAGGCCTGCCTTTGCTGTAGATTAAGTGATATCTTTATGAATATAATGATATATTTATCTATCATTTATTATTATTTTATACTCATGGGCAGCTGGTGTCAAATTGTTGATGTATATTAAAAAAACCCCTCAAAAAGCGTCAGAACGCTTCTTTAAGGGGGCAAGGCATTTTTCTCCAGTAGAGATTTCACTTATGTTCACCATATTTAATTCTTCTTTCATTTATAAATATAAAAAACGGCCTTTAGGTGGACTGTTTCAAGGCTTGTATAGGACAACAGGCTAGATTTTATACAAAGTGACTTCATAATCTTCAAATACAGTGCCGTTACTTTAACTCCAATTAAAGTAAGTGAATTTGCGTGCGGATGTTTATAGTTTTATAATTGGGACTTACACAATCGTATGACTAGGAGGAACAGAACCATGGACAAAAGCAAAAAATATATGCTTGCCGGCGCCATCCTGACCGCAGCTGGTGTTTCTCTAATGACCTATACAGCAAACCGTTACACTTCCTTCAAAAAAGTGGTGGCCAGAACCATCCGGCTGGAGGATATTGCCTCCCTTGAAATCACCCGTCTGTCCTCTGTTCCCGGCGAACAGAAGGATATTGTGGTTACGGAGCCGGAGGCCATCAAACAAATATGTGATGATTTCGCCGACGTCCGGTTAATGAAATCAGCGCGGAATGTAAGTACAGACAACAAATACAGCTATTATATTATCATCGTACAGGCAGACCGGAAGCAGCGGTTTGATATTATCCTCAAGGGCAGACAGCATATGATTATTTACGATAATGATATGAACAATCCGCATTTAAAAGCTTATAAAATTATGGGTTCCTTCCATCCGCAGGCATTGAAGCTGGCTTTTGCCTGATTGCGGGGCTGTATAAACATGGAGTCATAGCTGGCAGTGGTGGGGCAGCCATGACTCCAGTTCCCATCGATATTTTGAAGCTCTGATTTCAATTCTCCTTATTTCCCTCAGGGGGAGATACGAATCCTTATCTTTTCAAATCGAATAAATCCTGGTGTAGAGGACTGAAATTCCGTTATTTGGGCAGATTAGGCGGATTCGTTGACTAATCGGACTCAGAATCGCTTATTTGACCAGATATACCTCATTTCGGGCTCGAATGAACAGGATAAGGGATTCTCAGTCCGTTTCATCCTCATAAAAAGGTTATTTGGAGATATAGCGGCTTCTCAGTCCGCTTCACTTACAGGCTTGAAATATCAACAATTTTTCCGATCACACAATCTCCCAGGCAACAAAAAAAGGACCCGAAGGCCCTCCATTAACCACCAGTTACCCAATTTACCAGCCGCTCACCTATATTTACTTATAAGTTCATGCCCCTCCGGCTTCACCTTGTACATATATACCGGTCTGCCTACCGCGCCGTAGCTGAGCTCCATCTCGAGAATGCCTGCCTCGGTCAGAAACGCCAGATATTTGCGGACGGATATCCGCGAGATCGGCGCCTGGCTGCTGATATCTTCAGTGGAGAATACCGGGTTCTGCAGCTGCTTAATCGTATTCCAGATGCTCTCCAGCGTGCCTTCGGTAAGACCTTTGGGCAAGCTAAGCGCCCCAGTCTTGTCTTCTTCAGCCTCCGCAACGGAATGGCGCAGCAGCTTATCCAGCTGTTCCTGGCTCAGATGCTCCTTGTGCATTAACTGAAAGTCTTCGCGGTATGCCGACAAAGCTGCCTGAAAACGGGCAAACTCAAATGGCTTGATCAGGTAATCTACAGCCCCGTTCTGCAGAGCCTTGCGGATGCTCGCATTATCGCTGGCGGCGGAGATCACAATGATATCCGCCTTGCTTCCCTGCTCCCGGAGCGTGGACAACAGCTGAAGCCCGCTGGTACGGGGCATATAGATATCCAGCAGCAGGAGATCGATCTCCTGTTCGGCCAGCATCTTCAAGGCCTCATCTCCTGAAGCCGCCCAGCCCGCGAACTCGAAGCCCTGGATCTGTTCGAGATAATGGCGGTTGAATTTCGCTACCATCGGGTCATCTTCTACAATCAGCACTTTAATGTTCATTGGCTCTCCTCTCCCTTTGCAGCATATGGCACATCAACGATGAACGTGGTTCCCGGCCCGCCGCAGGCGGCAATCTGAAGATGTCCCTGCAGTTTGTCTACACTCTTCCTGACTAAATACAGTCCGATTCCCCGGTGCTCCCCCTTAGAGGAGAAGCCCTGGCCGAAGATCTGCTCCCGGAGTGCCTCCGGAATCCCCGGCCCGTTGTCGCTAACCTCACACAGCAGCCTTCCCTCTTCATAGTGGAAAGCAAGTTCAATCCGCTTATTGCTGTGTACGCCTCTGCCGTGTTCGTCAGGCCCGGGCCCGCCCAGCGCTTCCATCGCATTGTCCAGCAAATTCCCGGCAATGGTAATCAGCTCATGAATAACCTGCGAATCAGCCGATTCCGGCAGATAACTGTCCGCAGTCAGCAGTAGTTCAATTCCCGTCTCGCGCGCTCGGCTCAGCTTACCCAGCAGAAAACCCGCCATAGCCGGGTCCTTAATCTGTCTCGTGATGGCCCCGATCTCCTGCTGGTAGTTACTGGCCGTTCCCAGAATATACTGCTGCAGCTCGTCATATAAGCCCATATGCGTCATGCCCATAATCACATGCAGCTTGTTCATGAACTCATGGGCACCCGCCCGCAGGGCATCTGCATAGACAGAAATACCCGACAGCCGTTCGGCCAGAACTGCCAGCTCAGTCTTGTCACGAAATGTAGCGATGGCTCCGGCAATCTCGCCGCCTACGCGGACCGGCAGGCTGCTTACGAGCAGGGAGATACCGCCCAGCTCCAGCTCCTGGTCCTGCCTGCCTTCCCCGCTGGCCAGCACATGCTCCAGACGCAGCTCTGGCCAATAATCGGCAATCTGCCGGTTTACAACGGCGCCGTTGATCCCTGCCGCCTTGAGAAGCCGGTGCGCCTCCATATTAATAAGCGTAATGCGCGCTTCCTGGTCAATCGCAATTATCCCCTCGCGAATGGATTCCAGCATGGCGCTGCGTTCCTGCAGGAGTCTGGAAATATCGGCAGGCTCCATGCCGAACATCATTTGCTTGATCCTCCTGGCCAGAACAAAGGCGCCTCCGGCTCCAAACAACGCGCCTGAGACCAGAATGGCAATAATCGTCCATTCATTCTGCCTGACCAGACGCTGCACCCTGTCCATCGACAGTCCAGCTACTACGACCCCAAGCTGATGGCCTCTGCCGTCATAGACCGGTACAAATGCCCGCAGCGAATTCCCGAGCGTCCCTGTTCCTTCGGAGATGCTCTCTTGTCCGCGCAGCGCAGCCTCCTGCCCGCCTCCCACGAAGGGCAGTCCAACCTTGGAGGCATCCGGATGCGAATACCGGATGCTGTTCATATCCATCACCACTACAAACAATATATCATTGCGGCGTGTAATCTTGGAGGTATAGGCTTGAATCCCCTTGCTGTCCCCTTCGCTTAAGCCCTCTGAGAGCAGCGGCATCAGGGCAATCGTGCGGGCAATCGTAATGGCCTTATCCTCCAGCGCATGCCGGGTCTGGGGAATAATCTGATTGCGGAATATAATATATAAGACCAGCAGCACCAGGACTACAACGGCAGATACCATCACCGCTACCGTTGTCCTTAGGCTGTAGCTTTTTTTCTTGGCCAAGGATGCCCATGCCTCCTTATAAATAACATGTGTAGCAGGATATCTCGGCTAGATCCAAGCGGATTCACCACCTGCACCTGGATCTGTTCAGCTCAAGTTATCTAGTTATGCTTAAGACCGGCCCCTTGCTTCAGCAGACGCCGCAGCACCAGCCAGCCCCCCAGCGGAGCCGTTCCCAGCAGCAGCATAAGCCCAGTGACAGCCTGCGGGGACTGATTGACCGACAGCACAGCAATGAACACAAGCAGCCCCATCAGCCGCCCTGTCATCAGACTCAGCTCTCTAAGCACAACCAGCTCCACCCGTTTGCCGGCACTCTCTTCAGAGACACCCATCAGGTCGAAGCTGGTAGACGTCATCGGCAGCATGTAGAGCGGGATGCACAGCGAGGTTCCAATACCCATAATTAACAGCGTGGCGTAATTCACCTTCCACAGAAGCGGCAGAATGAAAACGGCCAGCAGCAGACTGCCGGCCAGCATCCCCCTGAAGCGGGTTCCGGGCTTGAACCATTTGCCGGCCGCATAGTAGCTGATCAAAGAAACTGCCGAGGTAATCAGCGCGAACTGCCCAAGCTTACTCTCCTCACGGGCGGCAATATAGACCAGCAGTCCGATCAGGAACGAGAATACGCCCTCCCGTACTCCCTGGAACAGCAGCGCCGCCGCAGCGGGCCGCCATGGACTCTCCTTGCGGCTAAGCTCGCGCCAGGGCTCCAGCCACAGGTAGGTTCCGCCGCGCGGCCGCTTCTCCAGCCCAAAGCTGAGTACAGCAGCCACTCCATAGATGCACAGTGACAGGATAAACACAAAACGGTACCCCTTATCCCCATGCCACAAGGAAATCAGACTACCGGATACCCACGGACCGACAATGCCCGTCAGCGAACCCAGCAGTCCCATCCAGCCGTTGAAGAAATCGCGGTTGCCCGCCTCGGTAATCTCAAAGAAAACAATATTAAAAGCCAGCCAGTAGAACCCGATCGAAAGACCGAGAATGAGTCCCAGCGGCCAGATATAATGCACCGCTTCTCCGCGCAGCCAGAGCACCAGCAAATAAAAAAAGCCCGAAACGGCAATTCCCAGCCGCAGGGCATTCATTTTGTTATGCTCCTTCACCCATTTGCCGCCCAGCCAGAAGCTTAGTCCGACTGCGAGCTGCTGGGCAACCGTAAACCAGCCGATCATGGCGAAGTTCTGCCGGCTTTTCCACAAATATACGTTCAAAAAAGTACCTGCCAGCACCGTAGCCAGCAGGTAGAGCCCGCCCACGGCGAGCAGCAGCGCTGCCTGGTTCCGTAATAACCTCCTCATGCTATACCTCCCTGCTATTCTGGACATCTCATGTAAACATAACATGCCCAAATCACAGGGAAAGCATGAATCTTAAGCTTACTCCGATGCAGTGCTGAGATTGCGCACAAGCTGAATGCGGTCTTCCTGTGCCAGACTGTGCTGCACATGGAAGCAGGAAGGACATACGAACAGATTCAGCGAGAACGGCGGCTTCAGTACCGGTCCGCCGCCAAGCGCTTCCGGCGTTGCCGGGGTAAATCCGCTTACCTGCTGTGTGCCGGAGTGAAGCATCAGCTCATGGCATTGCGGACATTCCGGCGCTTCCAGCTGCGCGGCCAGCAAGCTGGAGACACTCTGCTCATAACGCGTCAGATCATAATCATCGCCGAACTGGACCAGGGTATTAAATATGGGAACCACACTATCCTTGTCACCGTCGTCATCCCACAGATCCTCGTCGCTGACCTCTTCCTGCACGGAAGCGTCCTCTGTGTCCATCTCTTCATCTTCGAGATCGTCAGCGCCTATTGTAATTGTGCGGTAACCGCTAAGCTCATTATTGCAATGAGGACAAGTATCCTCCGGACCAAACTCCTCATCCCATACAATCTCGGTATGGCACCAAGGACATACTGTCGTTTCCATCTGTATAATCTCCTTCGTTCCTCACATTAAGTTCAATTTCAATGCAACATTAAATAAATAATCCCGGCCGCTATAAACGCCAGAGCGGAAATGAACAGAACCCGAACCAGAATCTTCATATTTCCCTGCTCCCTAAATCAAAATATAGCGGCGCCGATGACATAGGACAATGAAACGGAGATCAGCAGTGCTGTCAGTCCCACGGCCCGGTTATCCGCAGCAATCTCGTCATCAATCGAAAAGACGGGGGTTAGAAATTCAAACAGGAAGTACGCCAGCAGCAGCAGGAGGAAACCCACAACCGACCATTTCATCGTCTCATAGATCGATGCTCCCGCTTCAATGCTGAAGCGCAGAATATTGCAGATGCCGAAGATTTTGCCTCCGGTTGCCATCGCTACGGCCACATTCCCCTTGCGGATTTCTTCCCAGCAGTTGTATTTAGTCACCATTTCAAAGAAGGACAGGAATACCACCAGACCCAATATGGCCACAGTGAAGTAGCCGAGCAGCGCTCCCAGCGGATGATCCAGCAAAAGATCAATATTATCTTGCATACTTCTCCCTCTTTCTGCCGGACGCTACTGCAGTTCAGCCACGGTTACGCCCGCGCCGCCTTCGTTGTAATTCCCGAGCCGGTAGCTTTTGATATGCTTATGCTTGCGCAGATATTCCTGTATCCCCGTCCGCAATACCCCCGTGCCTTTGCCGTGGATAATCGAAATCTGCCCAAGGTTGCCGAGGAACGCTTCGTCGATGAAGCGGTCGGTCTCCATGATGGCTTCTTCCAGATTGGCCCCGCGCAGATCGAGCTCGGTGCGGATATTCTCATCCCGCGTACGCTTGACTGTCGTAGCCCGGCGCAGAGCCGGCGGAGGCGCATCCGGCGCAGAGGCCAGGAACTCCAGATCACCAAGGTTGACCTTCATCTTCATAATGCCGAACTGCACCACGGCTTCCTTGGTACCGCTCAGCTCTACAACAAGGCCCTTCTGATTCACATTAGCCACCTTGACTTCATCTCCGGGCTGAATCTTCCGCGGCGCCTTGGTGGTGCTGCGGGCGATAACCTTCTTGCGCGGTGCAGGCTCCGCTTCATCCAGTCTCCGGCGCGCTTCGATCAGCTTGTGCTCCTTGACGGACGCCCCTTCCTCCATTGCCAGGCGGCGGAGGTCACTGATGATCTCCTCGGCTTCCTTACGCGCCTTGGCGAGGATATCGCTGGCATCCTTCTCCGCCTTCTCCAGGCGTTTGTCGCGCTGGCCTTCCAGCTTCTCCAGCTCCAGCTGCTGCCGCTTGCGGAATTCTTCCGCTTCACGGCGCAGTCCCTCGGCCCGTTCACGCTCATTCTCTGCGGTAAGGCGGTTCTCTTCCAGGGAAGCGATCATGTGCTCGACGCGCATGTCTTCTTCCTTGACTTCGCCGCGCGCATGCTCAAGAATGGCATTCGGCAGCCCGAGGCGCTCGGCAATGGCGAACGCATTGCTTCGTCCCGGCACTCCGATCAGCAGCCGGTAGGTAGGACTCAGGCTGGCCACATCAAACTCCATACTGGCATTGATGACGCCTTTGCGCTCATAGGCGTAAGCCTTCAGCTCACTGTAATGCGTAGTTGCAACCATCCGGCATTCTGTACGGTGGATATTCTCCAGAATGGCAATCGCCAGGGCCGATCCCTCCGCCGGATCCGTTCCTGCTCCAACTTCATCGAGCAGAATCAGACTCTTCGGCGTCATTCTCTTCAGAATGGAGATGATATTGGTCATATGACTGGAGAATGTGCTTAGGCTCTGCTCAATACTCTGCTCATCGCCAATGTCGGCATAGATCGCATCGAAGACGCACATCTGGCTGCCTTCCTCTGCCGGAATGAACAATCCCGACATCGACATCAGGCTGAGGAGGCCGATAGTCTTCAGGGTAACCGTCTTACCGCCGGTGTTCGGGCCGGTCACGATAATCGAGCTGTACTGGTTACCCAGCTCCACATCCAGCGGCACGACCTGCTCCGCAGGAATGAGCGGATGGCGCCCTTTGCGCAGGCGCAGGTAGCCGCGGTCATTCATACGCGGCTGGGTAGCCTTCATGTCACGTGCCAGGCGTGCCTTGGCGAAGATGAAATCGAGTTCGCCGAGAATATCGATATCATAAGCCATCTCTTCGGCAATATCGCCGACAAGTGCCGTCAGGCGGTGCAGGATGATCTCAATCTCCCGCTCCTCGCGCAGCCGTGTCTCGCGCAGCTTGTTGTTCATCGCCACAATCGATTCCGGCTCAATGAACAGTGTTGCCCCGGAGCCGGACTGATCATGTACAATGCCGCCGAAATGGGCACGGTACTCCGCTTTGACCGGAATGACAAACCGGTCACCACGGATCGTCACAAGCTGATCCTGCAGCATCTTCGATACCGAAGAGGAGCGGATCATGGAATCCAGCTTTTCGCGGATGCGGGTCTCGCCGCCGCGCAGCTCCCGGCGGATGGAGGCCAGCTCTGTACTGGCCGAATCCATTACATCCGCATTCTCGTCGATACACAGGCGGATGGCATCCTCCACATGCTTCTGCTCCGAGAGCAGATCGCTCTGGGCGAAGAGGGTAGGAATCTTCTCATCCTCATGCATCGCCCCGAGGAACCGCTTCACTCTGCGGGCTCCGCCGATCGTGTTACCGACAGAGAGCAGCTCCACGGTGCCGAGCATTCCGCCGATCGAAGCGCGTTTCAGGGCGGGCTTGATATCAGTCACACCTCGGAAGGAAGGAATTCCCTTCAGCCGGTCAACATTAGCAGCCTCATCCGTAGCCTGCAGGAGCAGCTTCACTCCTTCGAAGTCCCCGGAGGGCTTCAGCGATTCGGCAGTCAGCCGTCCCATCGGTGTCTGCGTATACTGCATCAATTTATTTAAAATCTTGCGATATTCAAGCGTATGCAAAATTTTGTCGTCCAATTACTGTCACAGCTCCCTTCATAGATGGTTACATTATACCTAATTTAGCCCATTTTCGCTATTTGGGTATGATTTCTGGGCATAGAAAAGCGGCTGCGGGCCACAATAACAACGCACATATCCTTACGCGAACGCCAAAGGAGGTTAGTTTAGGTGAGATTCTTAGGTCATGTGGTACGTTTCGTGGTCGCTGCAATCGTTCTGATGGTGGTCGGCTGGATTGTCCCGCAGTTCACGGTCGGGGGGTTCTGGAGCGCTCTTGTGCTTGCGCTGGTTATCGCTCTGCTCGGCTGGGTGGTTGAGGGCATTTTCGGCAAAAAAACAACACCCTTCGGCCGCGGTATCGTCGGCTTCCTGGTCAGCGCCCTGGTGATCTGGATTGCCCAGTTCATTGTGAGCGGAGTCAGTGTCACTATTCTTGGAGCACTGCTCGCAGCCCTGGTCATTGGCATTATCGACCTCTTCCTGCCGGTATCCACTCCGTTTGAAGCGGCCAAGTAGAAACGGCTAAACCGTCCTTAGGGACGGGTATCCGTTTCAGCACACAACGAAACCCCCAATCCCCGGATTATACCGGATACTGGGGGTTTTTTGTAATTAAAAAATTTTTTAAAATAATAATTACGCATAGGACACAACCGGATCATCGCCGTGGGTGACAGCAGCCGTGACGACAGCATTTTTACCGCCCCGCTTGGCGCTGTACAGCGCTTCGTCCGTCTTGCGGAACAGCATTTCCTTGCCGTCCCCCAGCTGATAATCGCAGAATCCGATACTGACCGTAATCGGCTTGCCTCCGGCATACGGATGCTCCATAGCGGCTATACCTACCCGCATCTCCTCGACGGCAGCATAGGCTTCCTGAAAGCTTTTATCCGTAAAAATCACCGCGAACTCTTCCCCGCCGTATCTCGCCGCGAAATCATTCAGCCCGATCAGACCATTCACCTTCGCTGCCACCTCCTTAAGCACGAGATCGCCGACCCAGTGTCCGTACGTATCATTGACACGCTTGAAGTTGTCGATATCAAACAGCGCCAGCTGCAGCCTCAGCCCGTTGCTCTCGCACTGCTCCAGCAGCGAATCCAGATATTCATGAAAGGTTTTGTGATTGTACAGGCCCGTAAGCGCATCGATCTTCAGCAGCTTGTCAGAAATCGCCCGTTCCACCATCAGCCCCTGCTCCGACTTGGTCAATTGCTCCAGATATTCGCGGGTCTCACGGGCCCTGACAATGACAGCCTGCGCCATCACGGCGAACACAATAAACACACATTCCACCATCAGAAACTCCAGCAGCGGTTTGTCCAGCAGCGGCCGCTCAAGCCCGAAATAAATCCCGCTATAGAATAGCGTGCTGAATACCCCGAGATAGTGCAGCAGCCGCTGGTCGAAATAGATCAGGGCAATCATAATCGGCATCATAAGTGTCATCTGGGCACCGTCTACAAAAGGCTCCAGCACAAAATACATCAGATAAGAAACAATGAACCCGCAGATCACAACGGCCTGCTTATGATAATGCTGCGCCTTACGCAGCCAAATCTCGGCGGAAGCCATAGCTATAATGATCATCAGATTACAGGCGATGAACAAGTGGCCCTTACTGGGGATGAGGATGGTCTTAGTCTCAGTGGAATGGGAGGACAGCATAAAAATAAATTGGGCTGCCAGCATACAGAGCACAATAATCCAGTATCCGGTTAATATTCTGCGGTGCCATTTCTCCGAACTTTGCGATTCGTGGGCTAAAATAATGTGGATCCCCTACTTCTAACCAAATAATATAAAAGTTAAAATTATAATAGCTTTAATTATAATAAATTTTAATTGTTTTTGCATCATATTTTTGCATTTTTCGACAAAGTTTGGAGTCAGCTTCCGGTCAAACAATTTCTCACAGATTATCCAAGACAACTATCAGGATTTGAGCTATGCTAATGTCATCTGTTATCACAATTCATCACGAACCTTTTAGGAGGATGCTTATGATCAGGAAGGCGGCTATTCTTTGTTCCATTGTATTTGCACTACTGCTTACGGCTTGCGGAGCCGGCGGGGGCAGCAGCAATTCTGACAGCGCTAACAGCCCGGCTGCTGACACCAATCTTACGGCGGAAGAAGAAATCGTCATTACAGCAACCAACTACAGCTTTGACCAGAAAGAATACCACTTGAAGAAGGGCGTACCTGTCAAAATCATCTTCAAAAACGAGAGCGGCAACCACGGCATTCTTGTGCCTGAGATGAAGCTGCGGCTGGATGCCAAAGATTCCTCCAAGGTGATTCTCCCCGAGGAGGCAGGAACCTTCGAGGTCACCTGCGCGATCATGTGCGGCTCCGGCCACAGCGGAATGAGCGCCAAGATTATCGTTGAATAGGCAGCTCTATACGCATAGCAAAAAAGCCGGCCAAGGACAACTGTGGGACTGACCCCATTGTCCTTGACCGGCTTTTTGGTTGTTCTGCTGAAAGTTGTTAACCGGCTGAAGCTGCCGTTACTTCACACCCTTGCTGCGATTGGAAATATCCAGCCAGACGGCAATGACCAGGATTGAGCCTTTGACGACATACTGCCAGAAGGATTCCAGTCCCATCAGCGACATTCCGTTATCCAGCGAGGTCATCACCAGCGCTCCGATAATGGCACCGATGACTGTGCCGGCTCCGCCCATCAGGGAAGTGCCGCCAATGACGCAAGCGGCGATAGCATCCATCTCAGCCATATTACCTGCAGTGATGGTGGCCGAGGCCAGGCGTGAGGTGAGCACGATGGCGGCGATCGAGCCCAGCAATCCGCTCAACACGAAGATCAGCATGGATTTGCGCTTGATGTTAATGCCGGAGAGGCGTGCCGCCTCAATATTGCCCCCTATTGCATAGATATGACGGCCGAAGGTGGTCTTAGTCGACAGGAAATAGAAGATGACTGCCAGGACAATTACGAAAATAATCGGGAATGGAATCCCCTTGTAATTATTCATCACGGCTACAAAAGCCACCACCAGCAGGGCAAGTCCGGCCACCTTGGCGATGTCCAGGCCCAGCGGGGCGATTTCGAAGCCGTATTTCCTGCGGGAACGGCGTTTATTGAACGCACTCCAGAGCAGCAGTCCTACTGCGATCACACCAAGGATGATCCCGAAGCCCGGGGCAAAATAAGCATTGCCGAGCAAGGCCAGCACCGGGTCGGATACCGGAATGGTCATCGACTCGGTCACGCCCATCAGCACCCCGCGGAACACCATCATTCCCCCCAGGGTAACAATGAAGGCGGGGATCATTTTATATGCCACCAGCCAGCCCTGAATCAGGCCCAGCACGGCACCTGCAGCCAGTGTACCAAGAATGACTATAATAGCCGGCAGCTCCAGCCAGTTGCTGAGAATAGCTGCCATGCCGCCGGTCAGTCCGACGATGGAGCCGACAGACAGATCGATATGCCCTGCCACAATGACCAGCACCATGCCGATGGCCAGAATGGAGGTCACCGACATCTGTGTGAACAGATTGGACAGATTTCGCGAAGTCAGGAAGGTCGGATTCAGTACTCCGAACAGCACCCAGATCAGTATTAATGCACCCACCATCGTATAGGCACGCATATCCATTTTGCCGAACAAGCCGCGTAAGCGCGATCCTCCGGCTGCCGGAACCGCTTCAGGTTCCCTAAGCTCTTTTTGCAGCTGCATCTCTATCTACCTCCCGTAGCGGCCAGCATAATATTCTCCTGCGTCGCTTCCCGCCAATCATATTCCCGTACGAACTGCCCTTCACACATCACCAGAATCCGGTCGCTCATGCCCAGTACCTCCGGAAGCTCCGAGGAGATCATAATAATGGCCACTCCCTGCTCTACCAGCTGATTCATCAAATTATATATTTCGTACTTCGCCCCGACGTCGATGCCCCGGGTAGGTTCGTCCATAATCAGAATTTTGGGGTCTGACATCAGCCACTTGCCGATGACCACCTTCTGCTGGTTCCCCCCGGACAGTGTGCCTACCAGCGTCTCCAGCGAAGCTGTTTTCGTCTTCAGATCCTGCACGTACCGGTCTGCCCACTTAATTTCCTCATTCTCATTGATGACCCCCAGCCTTGCGACTTTGCCCAGTGTGGCTAAAGTGGTGTTACGTTTGACATCCATCCCCATGACCAGCCCCTGGCGCTTACGGTCTTCCGTGACCAGGGCAATCCCCGCCTTGATCGCCTCGGCTATGGAACGGATCTTAATGGCCTTGCCTTCAATCAGCACCGTTCCTTCGGCCCGGCCCCCATAGGCGCCGAACAGGCTGCTGACAAGCTCCGTGCGTCCGGCGCCCATCAGACCGGCAATACCCAGTATCTCACCTTGACGAAGGCTGAATTCAATATCGCGGAGCACCTTCTGCTGGCGCTTCTCCGGGTGCCATACATTATAATCTCTGACCTCAAGCACCTTCTCCCCAGGCGAATGCTCCACGCGCGGATACCGCTCCGTGAGCTCACGTCCAACCATTAGGGATACAATCTGGTCGTCATCTGTCTCACTGCGGTCAAGTGTAGCTACCGTCCGCCCGTCCCGCAGCACGGTGATCGAATCAGCCAGTGCGAACACTTCAGGCATTTTGTGTGAAATATAGACACAGGTTACCCCTTCGCGCCGCAGCTGGTTCAGAATGCCCATCAGGATAGACACCTCGCTCTCGGTCAGAGCTGCCGTCGGTTCATCCAGAATGAGAATCTTGGTATGCTTGGAGAGTGCCTTGGCAATCTCCACCAGCTGCTGCTGGCCAATGCCGAGATTGCCGATCTTCGTGTCCGGAGACAGATTCAGCCCGACCTTCTTCAGCCATAGCGAAGCCTGATGATAGAGCTCATTCCACTGGATCGCCCCGCGTCTGACCGGTTCAGCCCCCAGGAAAATATTCTCTCCGATTGTCATTTCCTTCACGAGTGCCAGCTCCTGGTGAATAATCGCGATACCGGCCTTCTCCGCATCCGTTATTCTATGAAACGACTTTTTCTCCCCGCCCATCAGGATTTCTCCGCCGTACGTCCCCGCAGGGTACAGTCCGCTCAGTACCTTCATCAGTGTGGATTTGCCCGCGCCGTTCTCGCCGCATAAGGCGTGAATCTCCCCTTGCCTGACCTTGAAGTTCACATGGTCCAGCGCCTTAACACCGGGGAATGTCTTGCTGATCTCTACCATTTCAAGTACATTCATGACTTCCGCTCCTCCTTCCGGCCCTTAAACCTGCAAGCAGATGCGGTAGCGCCACAGGCACCGCATCTGCTTGCCGTACAGGCCGCCCTTATTGTTTCGGCCACTGGTCCTTCGGAACGTTCTTGTAGACATCCTCAAGCTTGTGGAAGCCATCCTTGATCAGTACGTCCAGGTTATCCTTATTGACCGCAAGCGGATCAAGCAATACAGAAGGAACATCAATTTTACCGTTGTTAACTGATTTTTCCGTCGAAATACTTTCGCCTTTGGCAGCTGCCATCGCCATTTCCGCAGCTTTCGTTGCAATCGCGTTGATCGGTTTGTAGACTGTCATCAGCTGTGTGCCTTCAGCGATGCGCTGTACCGCAGCAAGGT
Organism: Paenibacillus sp. IHB B 3415; assembly: GCF_000802655.2. Taxonomy (NCBI): domain Bacteria; kingdom Bacillati; phylum Bacillota; class Bacilli; order Caryophanales; family Paenibacillaceae; genus Paenibacillus; species Paenibacillus sp. IHB B 3415. The sequence goes on from NZ_JUEI01000092.1 coordinate 23,998, forward strand.
CAGCATCCTGGCCGGATACCGGTATTTTACCGGCCATGCCCTGAGCGGTGAGCGCCTGGATCGAACCGCCTGCAGTCCCGTCATTGGCAGCTACCACACCTTGAACATCATTATTGTTCGCAGTCAGCGCATTCTCCATATTTTTCAGCGCTTCTTCCGGCTTCCAGTCCTTGGAGAACTGGTCGTAGACAATCTTAATGTCGCCTTTCTCTTCAAGCGGCTTCAGAATATTCATCGCCCCTTCTTTAAACATATGGGCGTTATTATCCGTATCTGCACCGCCGATATAGACGATATTGCCTTTAGGGGCCTTATCAATGACCGCCTGAGCCTGGAATTCTCCGACACGCACGTTATCAAACGAAATATAATAGTCTACCTCGGCATTATTGATCAGGCGGTCATAGGCAATGACCTTGATGCCTTCCTTGTGAGCCTTCTCTACGATCGGAGCCGTTGCTTCCGCGTTATGGGCAATAACCACAAGCACATCCACACCCTGGGAGATCAGCTGTTCCGCCTGGCTTAACTGGGTAGCATCATCGCCGTTTGCAGCCAGCACCTTCACTTCACCGCCAAGCTCCTCCACTTTTGCCGTAAAGATATCCCGGTCCTTCTGCCAGCGTTCTTCCTTCAAGGTATCCATCGACATGCCGATGACAATTTTATCCCCGTCCTTCGCAGCGCCGGATGTCTCCTTCTTCTGATTATCACCGTTTGAGACCACTCCACAGCCCGCCATTGACGCTGCCAGCACTAACGCTGCCATCCCCAGTGATATTGCTCTTCCGTATTTTCTCACTCTGCCCTACGCCCCTTTTCATTAGCCACATATTTGATTGCGCTTACAAAAAAAGTGTAGCATGGATCATCTGCCGCCGGAGCCGCTATTCCCAGCACTTTCTTGCTCTCCGCCTGCATTCCGTTATCCTCTGCTGTAATGTAATTCTTCCCGGCCGCTTTCATAGGATTATCCGGGGCAGGGGCACAAAAAAGTCCTTGCTTTGTCAGCAAGGACCCTGCTTCTCATGCTGCTGCCGGTATTCGCTTGGCGTCATGCCGGCCGCTTTTTTGAAGACCCTGCTGAAGTAATTCGGGTCCTTGTAGCCTACCTCGTAACAAATCTCCTTGAGGTTCAGATGATCTCCGGTGATCAGGCGCTTCGCTTCGTTGATTCTTAGCCGTGTGACGTAATCAATGAAGGTTTCGCCCGCATGCTGCCGGAACAATTTGCTGAAATAATGCGGGCTTAAATTCACATATTCAGCCGTCTGCTCCATAGATATGTCTTCTTTATATTTCTGGCTGATGTAGAGCAGCGCCCGCTGATGGACATGGGAACGGTTATGCTCCTGTTCCTGCTCCAGACTGTGGATCAGCCGCTCCAGCCAGGATTCTGCGCTCAGCCTGAGGGAGACGGGGTCCTCCGCCGTACTTAAGGAAGCGAGAATCTCCGCTCCCGCCACAGAATGAACCCCTCTTGCAAGGAACAGCAGGAGACCTGTCACTTCTCCCCGCACCACAGGCAGCGGCCGCTCACCTCCTTGCTCGAAAAAGGCATACAGCGTACCGAAACGCTCTAACGCTTCCTGCTTGCTCCGCTGCAGCAGGGCATCCAGCAGCCGCTTCTCCTCATCCAGGGATACGGCCGTCTGCCCGGAGCTTTGGATGATATCATCATAGTGGTGCACGCTGAAGGAATCATGGTAATCCGCACAGACACGGACCGCTTCCCGGTAGGATCGGCTAAGCCCGTCCCAGCCCTCGCGGATAGAGCCGATGCCTATGCTGACCGGCAGACCGAACCGCTGCTCCATCATACTGCGGAGCCGCTCCCCCCAATCCATGGAGCTGACGCGCTGTGAGTAACCGGTCCGCCCCGGCGGCAAGGGGATAAACAACGCCAGCTGATGCCCGATCAGCGGCCCGGACAGGCAGCCGAGCCCTGCTCTGGCAAACTGCTTGACTGCCTCATAGATCTCCCGCTTGCCCTGCTGGAACTCTTCCCAAGCTGCGCTAGAATGCCTCGGGAATGACAGCACCATCGCATAGCCTTTGGCCCACTGCAGCTCCAGCAGACCGGCCACTTGTTCCAGCTCCAGGTCCTGCACATGCTCCAGCATGAGCATCATTGTCAGCTCGTTCTCGGCCAGCGGAAGCAGGTGGGCCAGCTTCTCCTGCAGCTCCAGCTGTTCATTCCTGCGCCGCTTCTCCTCCTGAATCACCGCTATCAGCTGCTTCAGTATATCCGCCACTTCGTCCCGTCTGGCCGGCTTCAGCAGATAATCACGCACTCCCAGCAGGAGCCCCTCTTTGGCATAGGAGAAGTAATCATGAGCGGTAATCATCACGATCTGCGCGGAAGGAAGCTTGGTGAGAATCTGCCGTACGGCCTCCAGCCCCTGAATGCCCGGCATCTTAATGTCCATGAAGATAATATCAGGCCGGTGCTCCTCCGCGAGCTGAATGGCCTTCCGTCCGTTCTCGGCATGCAGAAATTCAAAACCATCCGGGAAAATATGGCGGATCATCAGCTCCAGCCCTTCCCGTTCCAGCGCCTCATCATCGGCGATCAGCAGTCTGTACATCGTAATCTATCTCCTTTCTCACCTGCAGCTCAGGCAGACGGGCGGAAGGGTACTTTGAACAGCACCGCCGTCCCCTGCCCTTCACTGCTGTCAATCTCGATCAGCTGCTGTCCGTCAAAGAACAGATGCAGCCGTTTGAACACATTATGTGTCCCCAGTCCGGTGGACTGGCCTTTGCCGCTGAAATACGGAGCTTCCTCCTGAATCGATCCCATTAGCCTGGCTACGGTCTCCCGGTTCATACCCACTCCGTTATCGCTGATCTCAATCTCTACAAGTCCGCTCCGGTAGCGGATCGACAGTGACAGCACCGCCCCTTCCTCCATTTGCTCCAGCCCGTGGACAAAAGCATTCTCGAAGATCGGCTGAAGGGTCAGGCAGGGAATCATTCCGCCGAGCGCCTGATCATCAATATCCATCTCAAAAGAGATCCGGTCACGGAAGCGGGCCCGCTGAATGTTAATATACTCGTTCACATGCTCTACTTCCTCGCGCAGCGGTACAGCCTGGTCAAGCTTCTGCAGGTTATACCGGAGCAGGCGGGATACCGATACCGTCAGATCGCTGGTCCTTGCCGCTCCTTCCAGATACGCCAGCTTGGCGATGGAATTCAGTGTGTTGAACAGAAAATGCGGATTGATCTGGCTCTGCAGCATTTTCAGCTCCAGCTCTTTAACCAGCCGGTCCTTCTCCACGCTCTTGATATTCTCCTTCATCAGCTCCTGAATATTATCGATCATTCCGTTAAAAGCCCGGCACAGGATGCTGATCTCATCGTTGTTAACACTCTCCGGCGCTTTCGTATCCATCCTCCCCTTGGAGATCTGCTTGGCGGTGGCCACGAGGCGGCGGATAGGTCCTGTGATGCTCCCGGACAGCCAGATCGCCATACAGATACTAAGCAGCGCAGCGGTAATTACCAGCAGACTCCCCAGCCGGTTCAGCTTGGCCGTCGTGGACATGATCTCCGCATAGATCGGCTTGTACTGGTCCAGTTCCAGGTCAACCAGCTCCTGTGCCTCCTCGCGGATGAACCGCTGCGTCTGCTCCGCCTCGATATAGGCACCGGCCAGTGTGTTGGAGTCCTGACCATCAATCTCTGTAATCATCTGCCCGGCCTGCTCCAGAAACGTATCAATGATATGGCTGTAGTTCATCAGCGGAAGGCCGCTTCCCCCGATGGTCGCCATTCCGTCCAGCTTCGTCCGCAGCTCCTGCACAGCGCTCAGATGCTTCTGCACCTCCGGGAAGCTGTCCGCGTCCACCTGCATAATGAAACGGTTCAGGGAGCGCATATTCTCCCCTACCTCATAGGATACCTCCTTGTACAGCATGATCCGGTTCATCATCAGATGGTAGCTCTCCTGCACATTCTTTCCGCTCTCAAAAAGCACAAAAGAGACCGAGCTCATCAGCAGCACAAGCAGCGGAATGCAGATGAGCAGCTTATGGCGGATACTCATAGGCTCTCTCCCTCCTGCACATTAGACTTGTCCAGCACCTTCACGCCGGTGAAGTATTTGGACTCCAGCTGCATTCCCTGAAAATGCTCATGGAGCAGCCTTACGGCCGTAGCCCCCATAAGATAAGGCTGCTGTGCCACTGTGGCCGTGATATCCCCGCGGCTGATGGCAGCAAGGGTCTCTGCCTGGTTATCGAAGCCAATAATCGTCATCGGGACACGCTTCAGGCTCTTGGAGGCCTGCAGTACTCCCAGCGCATCGGTTGAGCTGGTGCCGACCATCACATCAATCTCCGGATGAAGCCGCAGCATATCGGCTGCCTGCTGGATTGCCTCCATATGCGAGATGTTGGAGCTGCGGACATCCACAATTGCAAGGCCGCTGTAATTTTTCACAATATTACTGAGGCCGTTCAGACGCTGAACCTGATTCTTGGCCAGCTCGCTGCCGATGATCACGCCGATCTTCCCTTTACCGCCGGTCGTCTGCACCACCATACGGCCCAGCGCCTCGCCGGCTGCAACATTGTCGGTCCCTACATAAGCCAGCCGCCTGCTCGCCGGAGCGTCGGTATCAATGGTGATCACCGGAATCCCCCGGTTCACGGCTTTATCAATTACGGGGGTGAACTTCTCGTCGTTCAGCCCCTGCACGATGATCGCATCCGCCTGTGCGGCAATCGCTTTTTCCAGCAGGCTGATCTGCTCCTCCATGTTATTGCGCACCGGGCCGGTGAACTCGATATCAATTCCGTATTTCGCAGCAGCCTCTTTGGCACCCTTCTCGACCATTTCCCAGTACGGATGGTACCGCTCCTGTTCAATCAGCACAATATGATAGCCGGAATTATCTCCGCCGGGATGCCCGCTTAATTCATTTACAATATTACCCATCCGGCCTGAATGATTGGCAAAGTCTATAAACAGATATGCCAGCAGCAGAAAAAGCACAATAACCCCCGCGCCGCTGACCCATTTTTTATCCATCATGCTCACCTCAATCAACATCCTACCCCGAGTTGTAAACGGTTGCAATATTTAATTTATGAATAACTTATTATGTGAAACCTATAATTTCAGAATCATTAACTGCAATAGTTGCCTAATTGCAGCCAAACCCACCCGATGACGAAATAAGCGGCATACCAGTGTTTGACTTTTCTCCACTTGCCCATTACGAGAGTCAAAAGGGATTCATGATTTCCTCAGGCCCCTCCACCTCCGGCGGATTCAGGGGCACTTTGCTGTTAGTATTATTCGTGGACACCGGTTAAGAGACT
>NZ_JUEI01000093.1:0-26697 GCF_000802655.2 Paenibacillus sp. IHB B 3415
CGGGTGGTTTTTTGTTTCGCGCGTTTCACGCACTCAACTGGCTAAAGCCAAAACAAAAAAGCTGCCCCCTTTAAGAGGACAGCCTTGTCTTGTCATGCTTGTCATGCTTATCATGCATATTATGCTTAGTGCAGTTCTCAAATCATATCCAGCGGAACCTTCCACGATGGCTGCGGAAAGGCATCGTCCAGCTGCCAAAGCTCATCAGACGTAAGCACAAGCTTGCCGGCGGCCGCATTCTCTTCCACATGCTGGCGGGTGCCCGCCTTGGGGATCGCCATCACCGCTGCTTCACGGATGCTCCAGGCAAGCAGAATCTGCAGCGGAGTCGCTTCATGATTCCGGGCAATCCTCTGCACGGTCTCATTCTCCGTCAATCCTTTTCTCAGGGTTCCCGCCTGGGCCAGCGGAGAATACGCCATTACAGGAATTTTGTGTCCGCTCAGCCATGGCAGCAGCTCATGCTCGATGCCTCTGGAGCCGAGATGGTAGAGTACCTGATTCACTGCGCAGTGATTGCCGCCGGGAATGCGCAGCAGCTCCTGCATATCAGGCGTATCGAAATTGGATACGCCCCAGCGGGCGATTTTGCCGGAAGCTACCAGTGCCTCCATTCCCTCTACAGTCTCCTCAAGCGGAAGAGTCCCCCGCCAGTGCAGCAGGTACAGATCCAGATGGTCGGTGCCCAGCCGCTTCAGGCTTGCTTCACAGCTGCGGATTAGAGCGGCTCCTGCAGCATTATGCGGATAGACCTTGGAGACCAGGAACACCTTGTCGCGGATTCCCTGCACCGCTTCACCGACAAGCTCCTCGGAACGGCCGTCTCCATACATTTCAGCGGTATCAATCAGGTTCATTCCCAGCTCAACACCGTGGCGCAATGCAGCAATTTCTTCAGCCCGGTTTGCTGCATGCTCGCCCATGGTCCAGGTTCCCTGGCCCAGTCTGGGCAGCACAGCTCCGTCCGGCATAAGGATAGTATCAGATACAGGTTTGCTCATAATAATGGAAGTCTCCTTATAGGATGAATGGTGTGGCTTGCTACTTACTATACTTACCATATTAACCTTCCCGAAACATCCGGCAAGTGTCCAAATCATAAATTTTCAGCAGAGGCAGCGGAATCAGCCGATCAGCTTCAGCCCGGCTACAGCTCCAAGAATCAGCACGATGCAGAAAATACGCCGCGGATCGCGGGCCTCACCATAGAACACCATACCCATAATCGCGGCTCCAGACGCGCCAATCCCTGTCCAGATCGCATACGCTATCCCCATCGGCAGACTCTCCATCGCCAGTGACAGCAGCAGGAAGCTTGCACCAAAACCCAGGACAAGCAGTCCTGCAGACTGCCAGTTGCGGTTCTTATGCAGCTTACCAATCATGGCCACCCCGAACATTTCACATACCCCGGCGGCAATCAAAATTACCCATGCCATATTAATTCAGCTCCTTTGTTTGCTTATCCGCCCTATCCGCAGGCGTGGCCAGCTTCAGACCGACGACTCCGGCCAGCAGCACCAGTATCAGTATCAGCTTCAGCGGACGCAGCGGCTCTCCAAACAGGATTCCGCCGGCCAGAACGGTTCCCGCAGTCCCGAGCCCGACAAATACAGCGTAGACTGTACCGACCGGCAGCCTGCCGCTGGCCCATATGAGGGCGTAGAAGCTGACCAATATCGCCACTATCGTTATCGCCCATTCCCAGGGAGCTGTAGCGTGCTTCAGCCCGATTACCCATACCACTTCAAAGCAGGCAGCACCTGCAATCATTGTCCATGCCTTGCTGCTGTTATTTTTGCCCATTTCTCTTCTGCCTCCTGAAAATAAAATAAGCCCGGAAGGTTACCGTCAATACTGACGATACCTCCCGGGCTTTTATCCCTCCGTGTATACACGGCCATGGTTCACTCCGTGCGTTCTCCCTCGGACCAGACCAGCATCGCACAACAGCTGCGGAACCCTAGAGAACAAATAAAGCATTATTAAGTTACAACGTATGTTAGCAAATTCCCCTGTGAAAAGCAACCCCTATATTCTTGCCGGATGAAACACGCCGCAGTATGAACACGTATAAATAAACTGGAATTACCGGAATGTAAGGATTTAATTATTTTTTATTATTTAGGGAAAGAGGTTAAGCTATGTTCCATTCCAGACATTTCAACATTATTACGTTAACTGAGGGCATCTATGCCCTAGAGGCTACTGAACAGGGCGGCGCCATGAGCAATGCAGGTATTATTGACTTAGGCGGATTCACTCTAATCTTCGACACGTTCAATACTCCGCAGGCGGGCTGGGATCTTCGTCAAGCCGCCCTGAGCCTGCTGGATCAGCCTATCCGCTATGTTGTCAACAGCCACTGGCCTGGAGACCATGTCCGGGGGAACCAGTGCTTCGCGGAAGAAATAATTATCGCCTCTGGCACAACGCGCACGCTGATGCAGCAGACCCAGCCCGGTTGGCTGGCCCGTATGACACCACTTTTGCCGGACCTGGAGAGCGATCTTGCCGGGCTCACCGCCAGGATATCTGCTGAACCTGAGGAAGCGGCACGGCTGCGGCTAACTGCCGAGCAAGCTTACCTTCTGGAAATCCGCGAATCTATAGAAACGCTGATTGTCACCTACCCGGCTCTCACCTTCGAGCATCAACTCACTCTTCACGGGACCAAAAGAAGCGTAGAGCTGCTGTCTCTCGGCCAGGCTCATACGGTATGTGATACAATCCTCTATTTACCATCTGATTCCATCGTCTTTGCCGGAGATGTTATTGCGGTACATAACCACCCACTATTCACAGATGGTAATCCGCATAGCTGGCTGCATGCACTTGAGACGCTGGATAAGCTGAACGCGCAGCAGATCGTTCCCGGCCATGGTCCGGTCAGCAACTCCAGCGCAACCGGCAGTATGAGACAATATATCACTGACTTATTGGCCATCAGTGCTGATTACCGCAACCCGGCTCAGTCTGATATTTCCGGCATCCCGGTTCCTGAAGCGTATCAGAGCTGGAAAGCCCCTGGTGTATTCCAGCGCAACCTGGAGTTTCTCCTGCGGAATTGATAAAGAGGCAGCGGACCTTAACAGCCCGCCGCCTTCTTCATTGTCCTCACGTCCGGAATCAATTCTTACCCTGCCAGTGCTCTTATTCCTGTCCGGCCAATGCGTTCAATTCACGCAAATCCTCAGCCAGATCGGCTTCGGTATATTTGCCCTGGCCGAAGCCGATCAGCGCGCGCAGCGGCATGTATTTCATCATGGCCAGGAACATTTCAGGATTATCACCCATCGCATCTTCCATCCCGAAGATACTGCCGTAATTCTTGGCTTTGCCCTCAGTCAGCGGATTCGCCAGCAGATCTCCGACCGTAGAGTTGCGGTGGAACCTTACGGCCAGCTTCGTCGTCGATACTACCTCCAGCTCTGCGGTGAGGCGGATATCCCGTGAGGATGAGCCTACGGCGATATTGAACAATCCGCTCTCCACATGCCAGTCGGCCAGCTTCACATTGTAATAGGCAAAGGAGCGCTTGTTCAATGTAAAGGTTACCTCGCGTTCTTCCCCCGGCTGCAGTTCAATTTTGTCGAAGCCCTTCAGCTCCTGCAGCGGACGGATGACACTGCTCTCTACATCGCTGACATAGAGCTGCACGGTTTCTTTGCCTGCTCTTCTGCCGGTGTTCTTAACGGTCACCGAAACCTGTACGGTGTCCGTATCCTTGATGCTGGTCTGATCCAGCGACAAATTACTGTACTCGAATTCTGTATAGCTGAGTCCGAACCCGAACGGGAACAGCGGCTCAATTTCTTTTTTATCATAATAGCGGTAGCCTACAAACAAACCTTCCTTATACTCCACAGTATCGCCTTCCCCGGGGAAGTTCAGGAATGAAGGATTGTCGCTCAGCTTCTGCGGGAACGTCTCCGCGAGTTTGCCGCTTGGGCTTACTTCACCAAAGAGCAGATCGGCCACCGCGCCGCCAAAAGCCTGCCCCCCGAGATATCCTTCCAGCACGGCCTTCGTCTGCGGCAGCCAAGGCATTTCTACAGGAGAGCCGTTGCTGAGTACCACGATAATGTTACTCTGAACCTCAGCCACAGCATTGATCAGCGCCAGATGGCTTGCCGGAAGCGACAGATGGCTGCGGTCATATCCTTCTGACTCATAGCGGTCAGGCAATCCAAGGAACAGCACGGCAGCGTCCGCCTTCACCGCTGTATCGCGGGCTTCCTGCAGCAGCTCATCATTAACCTCATCGCTGGCCAGCTCATACCCCTGTGCGTAGAGGAAGCTAGCCCGATCACCGGCAACCGCCTGCATCTCGATGAAAGCATCATCCAGCTTCGTCGGATTCACATGCGAGCTGCCGCCGCCCTGATAGCGCGGTGTCTTGGCGAATTCGCCGATAATTGCCAGGGTACCGCTCTTGGCGAGCGGCAGAACACTGTCCTCGTTCTTCAGCAGCACCATGCTCTCCCGGGCCACCTCACGTGCCAGTGCATGATGTTTGTCCTGATCGAAGACTGCCTCTTCGTCCCGGCTGTCCGCACTCTTGAAGATAAAGGCCAGCATCCGCTCTACCGCAAGATCCAGAGTCTCCACGGACAGCTCCCCGTTGTTCACTGCAGCTACGATCTTGGCGTCGCCGATGCCTCCGCTTGACGGCATTTCCAGCTCCAGACCCGCTTGCAGCGCCTTCACCCGCTCATTGACCGCGCCCCAGTCGGACACAACAAAGCCTTCAAAGCCCCACTCGTCGCGAAGCACTTGCGTCAGCAGCTTGTGGCTCTCTGAAGCATACTCACCGTTCACCTGGTTATAGGAACACATAACGCTCCAAGGCTGGCTCTGCTTCACCGTGCCTTCGAAGCTGGCCAGATAAATCTCGCGCAGGGTCCGCTCATCAATAACGGCATCCACGGACATCCGGCGGTGTTCCTGATTATTGGCGGCAAAATGCTTCAGTGAAGTGCCGACACCCTGGCTCTGCACTCCCTTCACATGATGCGCGGCCATCTCCGAAGCCAAATAAGGATCTTCCGAGAAATATTCAAAGTTCCGGCCATTCAGTGGTGAACGCTTGATATTATTGCCCGGCCCGAGCAGAACAGCGACATTCTCCACCTGACATTCCGCCCCCAATGCCTCGCCTACCCGGGCAATCAGCTTACGGTCCCAGGAAGAAGCCAGACCCGCTGCTGACGGAAAACAAGTCGCCGGTACGCTGTTATGCAGGCCCAGATGGTCCGCACTTCCCTGCTGCTTGCGGAGACCATGAGGCCCGTCCGTTACCATAAGTGAAGGAATGCCCAGCCGTTCAATGCCTTTGGTATTCCAGAAATCCAGTCCGGAGCAAAGTCCGGCTTTCTCTTCAAGTGTCATTTGTGATATAAGCTGCCGGATATCCGCTGCTGTTGCCGTTGCCATAGTGTAGCCCTCCTAAGAATGCGTTTTCTTTTCTTTATTTTAAACGACTTATTCCGGCATTTATGGCATTTTAATTGGATTTTTGGTAATTTGATTATATTAAGAAAAGGAAGTGTTAGTTATGCCCGGAGAAATGGAAGAACGCGAAGGAAAAGAATATATCTGCAAGCTGATATATGAGGCTTACCGGGTTCCGGTCATGTGGCTGGATGCCGCAGACACTTCACTGCTGACCCTGCCTCCGGCATTCGAATGCCGCCCGGCTGTTCAGGGGGCTCACTCCCTGCTTCACGAGGTCATGGATATTGCCCGCAGGAGCAGTCCTGCGGCAACAGCTGCCGGGAAGGCTGCCCACACTACTGCTCCGCCGTATCTGCATACTACCGGCTTCCTGGAGAATTTCATCATTCTCCTGCTGCCTGAAGCCGCACGCACCGGCGGGGCCATCGTCATCGGTCCGGTGCTAAGCGCACCGGTCACCGGAGATAACGCGGCCAGCCTGATGCGCGATTACAGCATTCCTCCGGGGCAGCAGGAAGGCTGGCTGCAGTATTACCGCAGCTTGCCTGTGCTCAGCCGGATGCGCTGGTATCACGCTGCACTGCTGCTCTACACCCTCGCCACCGGTGAGGCATTGTCTATTACGGAGCTGCTGCTGGCTGCGGGCAAGGCGGAGCAGTCTGTCCCGCAGCCGGATGACAGCCCAGATCTGGACCTGTCCTACCGCCGCGAGAACACCTGGCTGCACCATGATCCGATGCTGGAGCGGGAGATGTTCCGCCATATCAGGAACGGGGACAAGGCAGGGCTGCTGCGGACCCAGGCTTCTTTTTCGGAAGAGAGCTACGGACGGTTGTCGAAGAAAAGCCAGCTGCGCAGCAAAAAAAATCTGGCCGTCTCCTCCATTACACTGGCGACACGCGCAGCGATTGAAGGTGGGCTGTTCTGGGAGATTGCCTATACCCTCAGCGACTTTCACATCCAGCATATTGAAGAGCTTCACGATATTCCGGCCGTGGACCGCGCCCAGCTTGCCGCTCTCTGTGACTTCGCCGACCAGGTGCTGGGCAGCCGCAGTTCGAAGCTCTCCCGCATCTCCGCGCTGTGCCAGAATTATATTTACAATCATTTATATGAAGAGATTCCGCTCAGCAGGCTGGCCGAATTCACCGGACTTAACGCCAGTTATCTGTCCCAGCTGTTCAAAAAAGAGACCGGAACCGCCATCAGCGATTATATCCAGCAGGAGCGGATCGAAGAAGCCAAACGGCTGATGGAGCTGCCCGGCATTACGTTGTCGGATATTGCCTCCCGTCTGCATTTCAACGACCAGAGCTATTTCACCAAGGTATTCAAGAAATACACGGGCCTCACTCCCGGACAATACAAGCAGGATTCAGAGCGGTTCTCCCGCTTCACCTAAGCAGACAGCTGAAATAAGCTTCTGATTATTCCGCGCCTGCTCTCTGCCTTGCCGTACAATCACAGCATAGATTTGCAAAATTATGGTATGATCCGGTTAAGGACGCTTTTATACTTTCTTACAAAGGAGCGATTCAGCATGGGAACCATTATTATTATTGGAGTGGTTGCAATTATCGTGGTGCAGGCAATTAATTACGGTAATGGCCTTGAACGCAGGAAGAGGCAGTACGGGAACAGAGATAACTCCGCAGACAGTTATTTCTTCACAGGAGCTGATCCGAATAACTCTGCCGGAGACAGCCGCAGCGATGATCACCGTCACAATGACGGGCACAGCGGAGCCAGCCATCATCACGGGCATCATAACCACAGCCATGGCGGCAGCAACTGGGATAGCGGCAGCCATCACGGCGGCCACGGCGGCTGGGACAGCGGCGGTCATGGAGGGCATGGCGGTGGCGATTCCGGCGGTGGCGGGGATTCCGGCGGCGGCGGTGGCGGCGATTGACTGAACAACAGAGTCTCCTATAGGCCATGAATGGGCTGCTTGGGAGGCTTTTTGTGTTGAGCATCGGTTCGGGCGGGCGTTTGGCAGGAAAGGACGTTCCGCGTGCTACTCCTTAATTAGGCCGCCATGAAACATACATTCATAGACCATTGTATCTCCGGCCCAAATCACCTCTAACCCGCTGAACCAGGAGAAGTCCCCGTCTACTGAGCATTTGTAGATGAGACGGCCATCCGTGTAATGCTCCGGCCCGCGGAAGGGCTTATCCTCAGGCACCAGGAACAGGGCGGCTTTCAGGAAGTCACCGCTGAAGCCTTCCGCGGTCACACGCCCGGTGTAATTCATCGCCCACAGCGGCTGGTCATCCTCCCACAAGGCTTCCTCTCCGGCAAACTTCTCTGAACCAAGGTAGGTATCTATGTATTTCAAGTTCCCGCGCACAAATTCCAGATCATGAGACGCCGGCCGGGACGGGATTAACTCCGGACCTTTACCTGCATAAGTTGCTTTCTTGGCCTCTATCAGAAACTTAATCTTGTCCATCATAACTATCATCCTCCCGAAAAGTTAATCCAACCACTCCATAATAGAACATACGTTCCGCAAAGGCAGTGACTTATCTCCTAATATATGTATCTAAATTGGGGGACTTAAAAATGTACCGGGCATGAGTGACAGGCCATTGGGCAGCAATGTGTACTTGAGCTGGCAGTGCGGAATGCATAACGGATAGTTGTATTTCGTACAGCTAAAAACCGGCGAATAACCGCCTGAGCAGGGATAACTGTATTCTGTACAACTAAAAAAGGGAAAAGTGTCCTTTTTAGGCATAGGATTGTTGTATAAGTGTACAGAGTGCAATTAAACCTCACCCGGCGCAATAACAGCTCACTTTAGTTGTACAAATTACAATTAAAACTTGACGAGCGCCCTGAGCAGGCAAGCGGAAATTGTAAATTATACGAGATGTCTGGTGCGACCGGAGGATGTCCGTTTCAGGCTGTATTGACAGACTCGAGCAGCACAAAATCGCCCGGAGGGCGGGCGAGGAGTACGAGCGAGGAGGACTGAAAATCCGCTATTTGGACAGATCGAGCGGATTCACCAGTCAATTGGACTCAGAATCCTTTATACGACCGCACACCCCTTATTTCGGGCTCAATTGAATAATATAAGTGATTCTCAGTCCGAATTGTCCTAATTAAATAGTATTGGGGAGATATAGCGTCTTCTCAGTCCGCTTCACTCGCAGGTTGGCGTTACCAGCTAATTTTCAATCTGTACATTTTCCAAAAAACAATAAAACCAGCATCCGCAGATACTCAAAAAGTGGTCATAGACGGTGAAGATTCGTGCTACATCGACTTTGGGAACAGGCGATGTACAAAATGCATAGGAATAGCATTCAGCCATTCCTAGTGCTTGAAGATGCTTGTAGTATCAAGCATTCAGGAGAGCTCCCTCCATCCAGTGACTCTCAGGATAAAATCAAAGCCCCTGACCATAAAGGCCAAGGGCTGAAATTCCTTGATGTCACGCGGTTTCTTAACGTTTCGGGAAATGTGCTGCAAGACCGGCTACTCTACTTTAAGCCCAGCAAGGGTTGCTGCTAAGCTCCACCTTTTACAAAGTAAATTGAAAGCGGCTGAGCAATACCTCACCAGTGAATACCAGGTACACATCGGCGGTTCCGGCATCCACGCCCGCAATTGCGGACTGGCTGTGCCATTTCTGGGCTTCACCTGACGGGACTCCCAGCGTTGCTGCCAGCTTGCCTGACGGACTGCCGGTTCTGACTTCAATGCTGCCGCCCTTCACGGAGGACACAAGCACTTCGACGCCAGCTGCGCCTTTGGCAAACTGTACATTATTGAAGGCAATCCAGGCCCCATCCTTCACCGGATGTACCGAAGCCCCGCCTGCCTTGCATTCATCCAGGAATACCGCTTCATAATCATCGTAGTTCTCGGCTTTGACGGCTGTGTACAGGTTACGCGCCGGTACCGTGTCGCCGTGTACTCTAATCTTGGCCGACAGCTTGATATCACCGGAGGAACGGCCCACAAGAATGTTGTATTCTCCGTCTTCTACACAGTATTGCTCACGGCTTACATCCCAGAAAGCGAGATCAGACACCGGCAGAGTAAAGGCTACGGTCTGCGATTGTCCTGCGGCCAGATGGATTTTGTCAAAACCCTTCAGCTGCTTAAGCGGGCGTCTGATCCGGGTCGACAAGGACTGCACATACACCTGAACCACTTCAGCGCCGTCTACGCTTCCGCTGTTCTCCAGCTCTACCGTCAGGCTGATTGTGCCGTCCTCCTGCACTTCTTCTGCTGCCAGCGCCAGCTTGTTGTAAGCCACCTGCGCATAGCCCAGACCATGGCCGAACGGATACAGCGGCTCCCCGTCGAAGTACATGTAGGTTCTTTTGCCTTTGATGATGTCGTAGTCCATGAATTCCGGAAGCTGATCCACGGAGCGGTACCAGGTCATATTCAGTCTGCCGGACGGGCTGTAATCGCCGAACAGGACATCTGCCACCGCATTGCCGAGCTCTTGCCCGCTGTGAGAGGTATACAACACTGCCGGGATATGCTCATCGATCCAGGTGGAGGAGATCGGATAGCTGCCGACAATCACAACTACCGTATTCGGATTGGCGGCATAGACCGCCTTAACCAGGTTCTCCTGTTCTACGGGCAGCACGATATCCGGCCGGTCGATCTCTTCCTTCCCGTTCAGCAGCGGGTGGTTGCCCACGAATACAACTGCGACCTCGGCAGCTTTTGCCGCTTCTACCGCTGCTTCTACGCCGTTCACTACAACTTTCTTGTGGAATAGAGCTGCTGCGGCAGACGTCTCTTCTTCAGCAGCGCGGATGGTTCCGTCCTCGGCGCTAATAAACAGCGGCTTATTATTCCAGGTCCGCAGGGATACTGCACCCTCTGCTTCCGGCACCAGATTCAGCGATTCCTTCACATACCAGCCGTAGATTTCATCAGCGGAAGCTGTCAGTGTGCCGGCATCCGTCAGGGTGACATATTGTCCCCGGCTTGTGGCCTCCAGGGTATTAGCGGTCCAGCCCCAAGCCGTATGGCGGAACAATTCTCCGCGCTCCGGCTTGTCATGCAGCACAGCCAATCGTCCATCTTCGCCGGTAATGCCCACCGTCCGGCCGCTGGCCGCTGAGGTTAAGAGAATCCGGTCACTGCCGCTCTCGAAGGAGACCTGCTTGCCTGCCAGCTTTTTTGTCACTCCCTGCAGAGGTGTCACCGCATAAGGCAGCGTGCCCGAATACCAGTCTCTGAAGGCTTCGTCCCCCAGCGGGCCGATGACGGCTACCTTGGACAGCGCAGATGCACTCAGCGGGAGGGCTGCATTGTCATTCTTCAGCAGGACAATAGATTCCTTGGCCGCTTCAAGAGACAAGTCGCTATGCGCTTTACTGAGAATGACGGAATCATCAATTGCCGCATAAGGATTACCTTCCTCCGGATCGAACTCACCCAGCCGGAATCGGATGCGGAAGGTATTCGTGAGCGCGCGGTCCAGATCTTCCTCGGTCAACAGGCCTTCACGGAGCGCCTCATGAATGACTTTAATGGTCTCCTCCGTCTCTTCGGTTACACTGTCAATCCCGTTCTTGATCGACTCCGCCATTGACTGGGCGAATGAATCGTAATACTTATGGTCCTTCACAATCCCGAACAGATCCCCGGCATCGCTTACAATGAATCCGTCCATTTCCCATTCGCCCTTCACAATCTCCATCACGGCCGGGTGCAGGATAACCGGCACGCCATTCACGGAGTTGTAGGCGGTCATCATGGATTGTGCTCCGCCTTCCTTGAAGGCCGGCTTGAAGGCTTCCAGATAATATTCACGCATGTTCCGCGGATCAATGCTGGATGAAGCCACACCGCGGTCGATTTCATTGTTGTTGCCGAGGAAGTGCTTAAGGGTTGCTACCGCTTTCAAATACACCGGATGATCGCCCTGGATGCCTTTGACAAGTGCGGTGCTCAGCTGTCCCGTCAGCTCAGGATCTTCCCCGTAGGCTTCCTCTGTTCTGCCCCAGCGCGGGTCCCGCTCCATATCCACGGTTGGTGCCCATAAGGTCAGGCCGTTAACGGTTGGATTCTTCCGGTAGAACGCCCGGGCCTCATCGCCGATCGCTGAACCGATCCGCTGCAGCAGCTCCGGGTTCCAGGTGCAGGCCAGTCCGCTTGGCTGCGGGAATGAGGTAGCTTTGCCCAGCCACGAAATCCCGTGCGCCCCTTCCGTACCATGCTTGTAACCGCCTACACCAAGACGGTCAATGGCCGCCTGATATTGCGGCATCAGACTTACCTTCTCCTCCAGCGTCAGCCGGGAGAGCAGATCCTGAACACGTTCATTCAGCTGTACTTCAATTTGTCTAAACGGATATGTAGCTGTTTCCATTAATAATCGCTCCTTTAATCTTTATGATAACGGTTTCATCTCAACCAAAGCCAGGCGTTCACAGTCCTCCGCACAGCCCGGTTGTTCTATCCTTCCTCATCATAAAAGATTAGCGCTTACAGCAACACCTGAACAATTGACATAAAAATCAGTTCATAATTAGAGAATCATTAGCTGAAATCAGGAGTTGCCGGGCTGCGGGGGATCTCCGTGCGGATAATGAAACTTCAGCGCATCAGCTGACAATCCAGTAAATTTAAGGTCTCCGCTCGTAATTACATAATCCCCTTCCGGCTTGTTCTCCAGCGGCCGCTTGCGGATCTCTTTGGGGGAGATGCCGTACCTGGCCTTGAATACTTTGTGGAAATAGGAATAGGTCGCGAAGCCGCAGGCATTCGCAATATTCTCCAGACTGAAGTCGGTATAGCGGATACGCTCCAGGGCGTTCGACAGCCGGATTTCCTGCGTGTATTGAATAATGGTATACCCTGACAGCTCTTTGAAAAGATGCACCGCACGCGACACGCTGAGCCCGGCATGATCCGCAACATCCTCTACCCGCAGCGGACTGAGCGCATGCTCGTTAATGTAGCGGTGCATTCTCATCACCATTTCATTGGACCGCTTTGGCGCATCCTCAACATTGGCGCCTTCCACCGACAAGCGGTCAAGCGACAGGCAGAGCGCGCAGAGCAGATGGCGGATCAGCTCGGGGCTGTCCTGGACAATCCGGTGCTGCTCCATGCTTAGCTGCTGCCAGAGAGACAGCATACCGGCATCCAGATGGATCCGCTGATGCAGCAGACGGGGCCGGGACTCCCACCACTGCTGAATCCACGAGCCTTCACAGAGCAGATAATAATCGCCGCTCTCGATCCTCCCGTCCATTTCCTCCACCACCAGATGATAAGGCTCTCCGGGCTGGTAGATGAGCAAATCCCCGGGTTGAATTCTTGTCATTCTCCCGTTGACCAGCGCCTTGCAGCTGCCCACCACCTGCAGCCGGAAGAGGAAAAACGGCGGGGGAGTGAAGGAGGTTTTGAAGGGCAGCGTATGAAAAGAATACGCGCAGGCATGCAGTCTCACGTCCACAATCGTCACCATCCCAGCCAAATAGTATATTTTTATGATCAGATAAAACATTCAATATTCTCAAATAATTAACTATACTATAACCAAATCAAAGATAAGTCTGCAAGCTTATGCCGAAAGGAACTCCACTGCCTCCATGTTAAAAAGGACCTATGCCCTGCTTCTGATTCCAACCTATCCGATATTCATGCTCTGCATGCTGCTGCAGGGAATGGCCATCTCAATCAGCGCCCCGTTCCTGGCTGTCTACTTCACGGAAGAGCTTGGCGTATCCGCCGGAACCTTCGGAATCTTCACTGCCGTCACGCTCATCAGCGGTGTCGCTCTAAGTATGCTGATTGCCAAACGCTCGGATGCCGGCCTGAACCGCCGCAAGCTTATGGTCATCTGCATGACGTTTAATGCCATTGCTTTTGCCGGATATATATTTATCCATGACTTCTACCCGCTGCTGATCTATATGACTGTGTTCACCGCAGCCGGCGCCCCGGCGATGCCGCAATTATTCGCTAGTAGCAGGGAAGCTGTGAACGCCAGCGCGTCCGCTGACCATGCCTTTGCCAATTCTACCCTGCGCTCTATGTTCTCGCTCGGATTCATCAGCGGTCCGCTGGCAGGAGCCGTTCTGCTGGGCCATTTCGGATATCAGGGTGTGTTCCTGTCTACCACCATAATTTTCTTAATCAATGCGCTGCTTGTGTTTAGTTTCGTACGTTCATCCGCAGCCGCAGCCGTCAGACAGGCCAGCAAAAGTGTACACAAGCCGGTACGGCTGCACCGGAATACCCGGGTGCTGGTGCCTTTTCTCGTCCTGACCCTGCTCTATGCCGGACACTGGGCCAATAACCTGAACATTTCACTCTTCATCATCAATACGCTTGGAGGCAATACGCAGAATGTGGCTTCGGTTGCGAGTATTTGCGCTTTGCTGGAAATTCCGTTCATGTTCATGCTTGGCTTGTTATCCGCCAAATATTCTAACAAGCTGCTGATGGGCTGGGGAATCGTGCTCGGTGCAGTCTATTACCTGCTAGTGCTTGGAGCTGGAGAGCTATGGCAGCTCATTGCCGGACAGGTGCTGCTGGCTTTCTTCGTAGCCGTAATCTCAGCGATTGGAATCAGCTATATCCAGGACCTGCTGCCGGACCTCCCGGGCTACGCATCAACGCTGTATACCAATGCTACAACGATCGGCAGACTGACCGGGAGCCTGGCAGGCGGAGCAGCCGCACAGTGGGTCGGCTACCGGCATTCTTACTGGCTGTGCCTGATCCTTATTGTAGGTTCACTGGGACTGCTGCTATGGCCGCAGCGTTCCCCGGAAGAGAAGATTACCCATCAAATGGCATCCTGACAGGAGGCATTCCTATGCAAATACTACTCATTGACGATAACCCTCATGTACGTGATAGCCTGAAGCACATGCTGGAGCAGCTCTTCACCGAAGCGGCGGATATTCTGGAATCTGGCTGCGAGCCTTCTGCCCTGCGGCTTATTCAGAAGCATAGACCTGAACTCATTATTACAGATGCCAGGCTGCTGCTGCTGAGCGAAGCCATGCCGCTGGACCGGTGGTATGATCAGCATACAAACGGCAGAATCATCGTCACCAGCAGCCATGAATTTGTCTTGAAGGCCTTCTGCCAGGGCGGCATCGATTCTCTGCTAAAGCCCATTGAACTTGGGGAGCTGGAAGAAGTCCTGCTTGGATCAGCAGGGATGAGCAGCAGTTATTCTCGAACAAACGGAGCTCCAGCGCTCGGACCAGATGATATGACCTATAATTACGGCAGCACGCAAAAAAGAGACCGGCGATGAACGATCCGCTGATCTCTTTTTCAATATATAGAAGTCTAAATCTCCATATCCTTACCCGTGTAATCCACGAACATGAAGTGCCCCTCCGGCGCGGTGCGCTGCTCAAGCAGACTAATAATACCTTCGGCACTGGTGCGCGGGCTCGTTGGCGCTTTCGCTCCGCCCATATCGGTGGGCATCCAGCCTGGATGCACGCTCAGTACATGTACACCACGCTCTTTCAGGGTAACATGCAGCTTTTGCGAGAACATATTGAGTGCGGTTTTGGAGATGGTGTACGGGTAGCTGCCCGGGTAAGCATTCGTAATGCTGCCTGCCTCGGACGAGATGTTGATGATCGAAGCCTCCGGCTCTGTTAGCAGCGGCAGGAAGTGCTTGACCACCCGCATCGGCCCATACAGATTAATATCCAGCGCAAGCTGCATTTCGGCAATATCCAGCTCTTCAAGCGGAGTGTCCGAGGCATTCAGCACGGCTGCATTATTAACAATGGAGCCCAGCGTCCGCCCCTCTTCCTTCAGGCTGGCAGCAAGCGCCGCGATCCCCTCTTCGTCCGTAACATCGAGCGCAGCCACCGTCAGCTTGTCTCCATAATCTGCGCTAAGCCCGGACAATGCGTCTTGCCCCCGGCTTAAGTCACGCACACCGGCAATGACTGAATGTCCGCGTTCCAGCGCTATCGTAACCAGATCCAACCCCAGTCCCCGTCCCGCCCCGGTAATCAGTATATTCATATGATCGTTCCTCCTCTATGACACTCTTACTTATTTATCGTTCTCCAGCAGCTCCAGGATCACCTTCAACTCTTTGAACGTATCCATATAAGCATAACGTCCTCCGGTGTACTCCCCCTTCTGTTGAAGCGGGAAGCCTTTGCCTTCGAGCAGCATAATCTTCTCCTTCATTCCCTCCGCTGCAAAAGCAATGTGGTGAAGCCCTTCCCCGTGCTCATTCAGATAGTCGCGCCATGTGCTCGGCTGATGGTCCGGTTCAATCAGTTCCAGCTGCAGGGAGCCCATATCGAAAAAAGCGAGCTTCGCCCGAGCCTCCGTCGCCCCGCCATTATAGTTAGTCTGAGCAATATCTGCCGTATCTGTAATGCCGATCTCCGGTTTCTCGATGCCAAAGAAGTCCGCATACGCCGCGCTTACCTTCTCGATATCGTTCACCAGAATTCCAATCTGCGTAATGAAGTGATTCCCAAGCAATCCTGACATCAGGCTATACCTCCTTCTATTCTGACCAGACTACCATACCCAAACGATGAAAGGGCTGTCAAGCCTGGCACAGAGAAGTTTCACGGTAAATGACAACAGACTTTGCTCTTCAGAGCAGCGAATCCCTGGACTTCAAGTGACTGTCCGCAAGAATCACCGACTTAACCCTCCGGATGTGCCGGAGACCCCGTGACTGCCGACTAAAGTAATAAGCCGCTCTGAATTCCTGCACAGAATACAACATTCTGCCCGTCAATTCGGCCGTAAGCGGGAATTGTTGTACAAAAGGCAGCAATTCTCCCCATCCAAGCTGATTAATGAAACAATTCTTGTATTTCGTACAACAATCTGCCCAAATACTCCGGAATCTACGGGCTAGAGTTGCAATTTATACAACAATTCTCCAGTCGTCAACTTGAGAGGCCCTCATTATAAGCTAATTATATAAGGCGCACGACTTCTCCCATCACCTATGGATTGGTACTCGGCTGGTTATAGTCTTAAGTGCGATGCACCGGGCACCCTTATGCGTTGTCTTAATCCTCCGCTCCCGGCTTCATCCGGTGCTTGCGGTAGTCGCCCGGTGTAACCCCAACGACCCGCTTGAAGACCCGGCCGAACGTAATCGAACTGGTATAGCCCAGCTTCAGGGCGATATCCTGCAGATTATCGCTGGTTGTCGCGAGCAGATATTCCGCGCGCTGCATCCGCAGCTGGGTCAGGAAATCGACGAATTTCATATCGAATTCCTCTTTGAACAAATGGCTGGCATACTTGCCGGAGATCTGGAACCGGTCGCTTAGATGCTTGAGCGAAAGATCGGGATTATCAAAGTTCTCTTCTATATATACCTTCATCTCGCTGATCATCGCCCGGTAGCTCTTCGATTCATTGACCGAGACATAGATCCGGTAAATTTCAACCAGCCACTTCAGCATTACCGTATGAACCTGCTCCAGCGTGGCCTGCGCCTCGATCTCACTGTAATACCCCTGTAGACTCGGCCCGCCAAAAATCCGCCGCAGGCTGTCCGACAGCTGCCCCAGCTCCCGGTCAAGCATCTGGATAAGCATGTGCAGCAGCATATGAATCTCTTCATCCCTGATCTGATCACCGCTGAACCAGATGAATAGCTCATCTACCCGCTTCTAAATATAACCTGGAGCCTGAATAGACTCAGTGTGCAATATACGCGTCGACTTTATATCCGGAGCCGCTGCTGGTTAATTTGGCATTATAGTAACCCATGTTTCCATCCGGCTTGCATTTATAGTCTCCCGAGCAGCCGCATACGAAGAATTTCGTCCGTGGATATCCCGGATTAATATTGCTAAGCTTCCGGTAGAATTTATGTCCATGATGTGTGAAGATGGCCAGGACCTTGTCTCTAGCTTTTACCGGAATTGCCGAGAAGAACCTGGATGTCTCCGCAGCGCTGAGCACATGGCTGGATTCAACTGTAATTCCCTGCACTCTTAGCGGCCAGTGGAAATCAATAATATAGAAATAGCGGTCATCCAGATTGCGCAGCAGGGTGATACTTGCCGGAGTGAATTGTCCCAGAGCACAATCAAGCCATACATATTTCACCTTACCCTGTGTTCCCGGGAAATTCATCTGTCCGCTAACCGCCCCCAAGTATTGCGTAAATAGGGACCGGGTGCTTGCCTCCCAATTTCCCATAGAGGCCTTATACGGGATGCTTCCGAGCGTGCTTGTTACTGTATCCTTGAAGTCTTTGTAATACGCGTTCGCATTATTCCCATGATCCGCTCCTGCCTGTGCATTATCTCCGCCAAAGATGAAAAAGCGTTTATTGCCGCTGCCCACTGCTTTGGGCAAAAGACCTTTAAAAATACTCAAGCTGTTTCCGTATCCCACATGGCTGTCGCCAAACACCGCAAATTCGACGGTTTGAGTTACTCTGGGCTTTACCCGGGGTACAGCTTGCTGCCCTGCCGGAATTACCCGTTTCCGCTTTGGACGTGCCTGCCTCTTCACCTGCAACCACCTCATATCAATAGATTCGCGATGCACAGTAATATCTACTATTTATATGCGGGATGAATTGGCAGTTCTTGGACCGATTGATCTTCCTTAACTCGAACGCAGCGAAGTGATCTGTTTGGCCAGATACTGCGGCGAATACGGCATATCCTCCCGGAGCCAGGCGATAATCGTACCGATGAGGGCTGCAGAGCCGTACCATACGGCAATGTCCTTCTGAACCGTTACTTCAGAAGCGTTGCGGGTAGCCAATCTTCTCTCCACCCGGGTAGAAATGATATCCGCCATCAGCTTGAACAGGCGATCGGTGAATATCGTACTCTTCCGCGACGTTAGCACAATTTTATAAAATTTCGCGTTCTCCGCAATATGCGTCAGCAGGCGCTCCAGCATCGGCCATTGCTCTCCTTCAGCCGCTTCAGCATTCCCCATATAACCGCTTACCACTTGAAGCACGTCCTCAGCCATATCATCCGCCATCTTCTCCATCATATCGGGGATATCCCGGTAATGCAGATAGAAGGTTACCCGGTTAATTTTGGCCCGTTCCGCGATGCGGTTGACCGTAATTTTCTCAATGCTCATTTCTTCCATCAGATCAATTACAGCCTCTCTCAGCAGTTGGCGTGTACGCAGGACACGCGGGTCCGTGTGCGGGGGAGTTTTCGTCATTTTAATCACTCCATTCTTCAACGTTCAAATCGCAGACTACACTTTTCAATAAAATGTCGTTTATCACCTATATAAACTACAGTTATAACTTAATCGTAAACTAATATACAGTTTTTCAGAAATCGTTGCTTGATTACATGAAAATTTCATCTATAATCTACTTTATACATTGTAAACTATACAACACACTGTAAATTTAGTCCATGATTCGGCGATTTGAAAGGATGGAGAATAGTGAGTAACAAGACAGACATTAAAGACAGTTCCATCAAAAAGGGACCTATTCTTTTCGTAATGATTCTCGGCGCCTTTCTGGCCACACTGAATCAGACGATAATGAGCGTTGCCACACCGGAGTTAATGCATGACTTCAACATCACAGCTGCAACGGCCCAGTGGCTGACCACCGGCTATATGCTGGTTAACGGTGTGCTGATTCCAATCACAGCTTATCTGATGCAGCGTTTCACTACACGTGAGCTGTTCCAGGCATCTATGTTTATCTTCTTCGCAGGAACGGTCGTTTCAGCTATGGCGACAAGCTTCCCGATTCTGCTTACCGGACGTATGATTCAGGCAGCCGGTGCCGGTATTATTATGCCGCTGCTGACCAATGTCATCTTAACCCTGTTCCCGCGTGAGAAAAGAGGCGCCGCCATGGGTATGGTCGGGCTGGCCATCATCTTCGCCCCGGCGATCGGCCCAACTCTGGCCGGATATATTATGGAACA
This sequence comes from Paenibacillus sp. IHB B 3415, assembly GCF_000802655.2. Classification (NCBI taxonomy): domain Bacteria; kingdom Bacillati; phylum Bacillota; class Bacilli; order Caryophanales; family Paenibacillaceae; genus Paenibacillus; species Paenibacillus sp. IHB B 3415. Next base: position 19,353 of record NZ_JUEI01000093.1, read on the forward strand.
CTACTCCTGGGAGACCATGTTCTACGGCATGCTTCCACTCACAGTCATCGTCATCGTATGCGGATTTATTTATCTGAAAAATGTTGCAGAGCGTTCTTATCCAAAAGTCGACTTAACCAGTGTGGCCTTATCCACCATCGGATTCGGAACCTTGCTGTACGGCTTCAGCCGGGCGGCCAGCGCAGGCTGGTCAAGCGCAGAGGTACTGTTGTCGCTGGCTGCTGGTGTTATTTCCCTCGGCTTGTTCGTATGGAGACAGCTGGCTTCGGATAGCCCGCTGCTGGATCTGCGGGCCTTCAAGTATAATATGTTCTCCCTGACCACTGTCATCAGTGTCATGGTTACGATTGTGATGTATGCAGATATGATGCTGCTGCCGCTCTACCTGCAGAACGCACGCGGCTTCACAGCGATGGAATCCGGCCTGCTGCTGCTTCCCGGTGCAGTCATTATGGGCCTGCTCATGCCGGTTACCGGCAAGCTGTTTGACCGCTTCGGTGCGAAGTGGCTGGCCATTATCGGCCTGCTGATCACGATCCTCGCTACCCTGAGCTTCGTGAATCTGACAGACTCGACAAGCTATGCCTATCTGATGCTCATGTCCACCGGACGGCGGATCGGGATGGCGCTGCTGCTCATGCCGATTCAGACCCTCGGGCTGAACCAGCTGCCATCCAAGCTTAATTCGCATGGTACAGCCATCTCGAATACTGTAAGACAAGTGGCTGGTGCCGTGGGTACTTCCCTGCTGGTTACCGTAATGACCAGCCGTACCACTACCCACATGAAGGATATGATGGTCAGTGGTGTACAAGACACCAAGGAACATTTGATTACAGCAGCTTCCATCCAGGGTATCAATGATGCGTATCTGGTCATCGTGGGGATCGGCATCATCGGCCTGCTGCTCTCCTTCTTCATCAAGAAGGTAGGCCATGCCTCGGAGAAAGAACCCGAAATGAAGCTGAAGACGGTTGTTGCCAAGGAAGTCTAGGTTATGCAAAAGGGGCTATCCCAAAAGCCATGAAATGGCTGCTTGGGATAGCCCCTTTTTTTTACGTAGCATCAACGTGAGCACTCGGGTGGACGCTGCGTGAACGGACCGTTGTTCCAATCGCTCCCCCCTTTTTTTTACGTAGCATCAACGTGAGCACTCGGGTGGACGCTGCGTGAACGGACCGTTGTTCCAATCGCTGTTGTCCCCAGATTTTATTTATTCTCCTTAGCGGTGAAAATCCGGGGACAAAGGCGACCGCTGTCGCTTTTCCGCGGGTCGTTCCGTCCTCTCCGCTGTTTAAGCGGGATACGAATACATTCTTCAAAAAACATAAAAAAGAAACCTCTCTCTTGGTAAAATGGAAGTGGGGACTGACCCCATTTTAAAGGAGAGGTTTCTTTGTACATTCGATAGTCCATGGACCAACTTTGCTTACTAATGGATCTCGAAGAAGACTATTCCTTCAAACCACCTCGTTCGTGTCGTGAATGCAGCCATCAACTGGCTGGACGACGCTATCTTTGACGTGGCCTATCCTGATGGCGGCACAGCAGCCGGATTTCCGTACGCTTAACAGCTTCCGTTTTGAGCGAATGAAGGACGTTCATGAAACGGTATTTTCCGCCGTACTCCAGACAGCCCTTTTTTTATGGTCGGCACAACCGTTACTGCCTGCCTCCTCGCATAAACCAAACGCTTGTAGTACAATAATATCTTGACTGTACATTATAGAAGAAGAGTAAGAGGTGCCCGAATGGCTATTAGCTTCACGAAATCTATGCTTAACCGCTTAAACCAGGAAATCACAGAGATGGAATCGGGTATAGCAGAGCTACAGAAGAAGACCCACAAAACCCGGCTCAAAATTAACCAGATCGAAAAAGACTGCAAATTAAGCACTTCCCCCAGTGCACTTAGCAGCAAAATGAGCCGGATCACTAAATTACAGGCAGAACTCAAAAAAATCTCCCAGCAGCATTTAGAGCTGTCCAAGGAGATTAACAAAAAGAAGTCCACGCGCGCCCAGCTGCCGCCTGCGGAATAGCCCGTTTCCTGGATCTGTTTAAACAGCGCCCGGCAGTTAGCCCTTCTGGTCTTGCCGGACACGCAGCCAGGCCAGCAAATAGATCACGCATAAGAAACCCCAAAAGTAATTAGCGAATATACTCTGCCCTAATGCTGCGGAGAGTAGGATATGATACAGACAAGTAAATACAAAAAATGACGCTAATACCACGGTCATGGTTCTGGCGGATACCTGCTTCGGAATGGCGCTTCTTGAAATGAGGTAGGCAGCGGCAACAGCGATGGCTAAAGACAACACTATCCTCAGATTCTGATTCTTGAACATATCATGCATTGTAATCACAGCCGCCAGTCCAACAAAACACGCAATGATTTGGATGATATTTCTCGTTTTCATTCGATCCCTCCTGTGCACTTGAATAACTCTCATTTATGTTATTTTATCCCACACACTTCTTGCTTGTCTGTGATTAATGGCAATTAACGCACAAAGAACCAAAGGAACGGATTCCCTTGGTTCTTCATCATTTCATTCAGATGGATCAGGACTAAGCCTGGTTATTCACTGCGCAGTGCAGCAACCGGGTCCTTCTTCGCTGCCATCTTGGCCGGAATCGCACCGCCGAGAATGGTCAGCAGGACGCTGATGACGCCTAGAATGAGCGCATGCAGCGGGTTAAGCTGAGCCACATTCTTCAGCTCGGTCAGGTTATACAGAATCGCGTTAACCGGAATGGTCAGCAGGTAGGTAATGCCGATCCCCAGAATCCCCGAGCAAGCCCCGATAATGAAGGTCTCGGCATTGAAGACCCGTGTAATATCCTTCTTGCGGGCCCCCAGCGCACGCAGTACGCCGATCTCCTTCGTCCGTTCCATAACGGAAATGTAAGTGATGATCGCAATCATAATCAGTGAGACCACGAGGGAAATCGCTGCAAAAGCAATCAGCACCATCGTGATTCCGTCCATAATCCCGCCGGAAATGTTGGTGACAATAGCCGCCAGATCGGTATACTGCACCTGATCCTCCGTTGCCTTCCCTTCATTCCATTTGTCCAGATAGGCTGTAACGGATTCTTTGGCACTGAAATCAATCGGGTACAGCGAGACTGCGCTTGGAATTTCAGTTGCCCCCAGAGCGGCAAGTGCATCGTCTTTTGTCAAGGAAGCCATACTGCCTGCTGCTGCCATACCAGCGTTCATGAGGGGGGAACCGCCCATTGCGCCACTCGAACCCATGCCGGCTACCCCTTCTGACAAGGCCTGCCCTGTCAACACATTGATATCTGCGGCTTCCTGTGCGAGTACAATCTCAGATTTCTGTGCATCGGCAATGAACGTTGCGGCCAGCTCATCGGAATAGACAATGCCGGGAGACAGCGTGGAAATTCTGGAACCTTCCTGCCCGCGCAGAACACCAACAATGTTGAGCGTCACGGCATTAGGACTGTTGTAGAGACCGGTCAGGTTAGCAGCTGTTCCATTGACAACAAACTGCTCACCATTTTTCTTATAATAATCATTGTTCATTACCAGCTTCAATTGAGTTCCGACAAGATCGCTCAGATTGATGCTCTCGGCTTCATAATCCAGCCCCAGAGCATCCACTGCTGCATCAGTCAGACGGTTGTATTCATCCACGATGAGCACAAGATCGGTCTTCTCTGTAGGGAATGATCCTTCCAGCAGGTCATAGTATTGCTCCAGGTAGCTTCCCGAGGCACTGCCCTGTTTGCTTGGATATGGGGCTACAGTGATATTGCTTTTATCCAGCGTGGTTGCCTTGTCCCCATCCATAACCAGCCAGTTCATATTCACGGTGCGGGTATAAGAAACGCCGTCAATCAGCTTAGGATCGATTCCATCCAGATACTCGATATACTCCTTGGTCAGTACATTCGTATGCATGGCTGAATTTACGGTCGGGTCATACGGATAGAGCTTTTTATCTGCCGGATATGAGGTAAGTTCCGTTGACTCTTGACCCGGAGGGCCTGCATTCTGCAAATTAATCGCCGTCTGGTTGATCGAGACCGGGAAGTTGGACAAGGCCCCGGTTTCGTATGAGCTGATCTGTTTATCGAAGCCGTTGGACAAGGACAGAATCAGCGCGATGCCAATAATTCCGATACTTGAGGCAAAAGCGGTCAACCCCGTACGCCATTTCTTGGTGGCGATATTTTTACCGGATAATTTCAGTGCTGTGAAAAAGCTCATGCTCGTTTGCTTCAGCTTATAAGCACTTGAGGTCTTCTGCGTGGCCAGCGGATTGCTGTCCGAGATCGCATGACCGTCCGAGAAGCGGATGACGCGGTCTGCATAGCTCTCTGCCAGCTCCGGATTATGGGTGACCATAATCACCAGCTTATCCTCCGCAATGGTCTTGATCAGCTCCATGATCTGCTCACTGGTCTCCGAATCCAAGGCACCTGTAGGCTCATCCGCAAGGATAATGTCCGGATTGTTCGCCAGCGCACGGGCAATCGCTACACGCTGCATCTGTCCGCCTGACAGCTGATTCGGCTTTTTGTGCACATGATCCTTCAGTCCAACCTTCTCCAGTACTTCAAGCGCCTTGCGGTGCTTCTCGGCTGAAGCTATCCCGCTGAGCGTCATCCCCATCTCCACGTTGTCTGTGATGCTCAGATGTGAGATCAGATTATAGCTTTGAAAAATAAAGCCGACACTATTATTGCGGTACGCATCCCACTCGCTGTCTTTGAAGCGCTCTGTCGATTGGCCGTTGATGATCAGCTCTCCGCTGTCATACTGATCGAGCCCGCCGACGATATTCAGCAGCGTGGTCTTGCCCGAGCCGCTTTGGCCGAGAATCGCGACGAATTCACTTTCCCTGAAATTGAGATTCACTTTATCCAGTGCAACCTGTGTAAATTCGCCGGTCTTGTAGCTCTTGGTGATGTTTTTTAATTGCAGCATTGTTAAGTCTCCCTTTCCATCCCTGTAATCATTAGTCTCTCTGAAATCTTCTAGTCTTGCTGTACCCCAGTATAGCCGCCCAATATAAACTAAACCTAAACTCCCAGTTGAGACTGGCTTTATCTTGATGAGGTATACTAAAATAACCCCACAAAGTGGTGCTTTGGCTTCGGGGATTATTCGGGTACTTTGCGAGGACCCAAAACCATATATAAACAAGCTATACGTTGAATAACATGGAACCGTTCCAGGAGGAGACCATATGTTTAATATTCTTGTAGTTGAGGATGATGCCAAGTTACGCCAGCTCTTCTGTACCGTGCTCACCAGAAATGGATACCAGGCCTTGCCGGCCGTGAATGGCGAGGATGCGCTGGACGTGCTGGATAAGGAATATATTGATCTGATGATCTGCGATATTATGATGCCCCGGATGGATGGCTTCGAGCTGACGCGGACGCTTAGGGACAACAATCAGCAGCTTCCCATTCTTATGGTGACCGCGCGGGAGAATTTTGCCGATAAGCAGCAGGGCTTCCTCGTTGGAATCGATGATTATATGGTCAAGCCGATCAATGTGAATGAGATGATCCTGCGTGTCGGGGCACTGCTGCGCCGGGCCAAAATCATCAGCGAGCGCAAAATTGAATGGGGAGAAACCGTGCTGGATTATGATACGTTAACTGTAATTCAGGGGCCTGAGAGTATCCTGCTTCCGCAGAAGGAATTCTACCTCCTCTATAAAATGATCTCTTATCCGAATAAAATCTTCACCAAGCAGCAGCTGATGGATGAAATATGGGGGATGGATTCCGAATCCGATGAGCACACGGTGGTGGTTCATATTAACCGCCTGCGTGAGCGATTCAGGGATAGCGCTGATTTTGAAATCGTCACCGTCAGGGGGCTTGGCTATAAGGCGGTGAAACGGGGATGAGGAGCGGCAAAAACAGCGGCCTGTGGTGGTATTTTGTATCCATGGTATTTATCATCATTCTGTCGTTTGTCTTCATTATGGCTGTGCTGGCCTTCCTGTATTTCCGGGTAGAAAATAACACCTGGGAGCACGGGAACCCCTTTCCGCCTATTCTGACTATGGTGTTATTCAGTCTGGTCATCGGGACCACCATCAGCATTATGGTAGGCCGCAAAATATTGTCCCCGATTACGGACTTCAGCAAAGCGGCCAAGGAGATCGCAGGCGGCAACTTCGACATCTATTTGAATGAGTCGCACCGCGTCAATGAGATCAGTGAGGTGGCACATCACTTCAATCTCATGGTCCAGGAGCTGCGCAGCATCGAGACCCTGCGGAATGATTTCGTTGTCAATGTATCTCACGAATTCAAGACCCCTATTGCGGCTATCGAAGGGTACGCCATGCTCCTGCAGGAAGAGAACCTGAGCAAAGAGGAGCATGACGAATACACCGGAATGATCATCGAAAGCTCACGGCAGCTGTCCAATCTGTCCGGCAACATCCTCAAAATATCCAAGCTCGAAAATCAGGAAATGCTTACCGAGCTGGCTGAATACCCTCTGGATGAGCAGCTCCGCCAGGCGCTGTTGCTGCTGGAGTCCCTCTGGTCTGCCAAGCAGCTTAATCTTAATCTCGACCTGGAGGAGCAGCGCTATTATGGAAATGAAGAGCTGATGATGCAGGTGTGGCTCAATGTGCTTGGCAATGCGATCAAATTCACGCCGGAAGGCGGAGAAATTTCGGTCTCCATTCAAGCGGACAGCTCCTGGATCTCCGTAATTATCTCCGACACCGGGATCGGCATGACTCCGAAGGTGCGTAAGCATATCTTCGAGAAATTCTACCAGGGCGACCCCGCCCGCGCCGCCGGAGGCAACGGCCTCGGCCTGCCGCTGGCCGCGCGCATCATCAGCTTAAGCAAGGGAACCATTGAGGTGCGCAGCGAGCCGGGACAAGGCTCGGCGTTTACGATCAAGCTGCCGGTTGCGGGGGCGTGAGCGGGGGCGTAAGCGGGGGCGGAGGGCGCTGTAGCTCCTCCGTGCCGCTGACCGCCTGCTTTCGGCGGATTCAGGGGCACTTTTGCACCTCTTTCCCGCTGACCGCCCCCTTTCGGCGGATTCAGGGGCACTTCCTCTTCTGCCCCTCATTTCCGCTTGCCGCCCACTTGGGGGCGGATTCAGGGGCACTTCTGCCCCTCATTCCCGCTTGCCGCCCACTTTGGGGCGGATTCAGGGGCACTTCTGCACCTCTTTCCCGCTTGCTGCCCACTCGGGGCGGCATTAGTGGGATTTATCCCTCTGATTTCAGCCTTTCGCCCGGTTGGGACAGCATTAGTGGGATTTATCCCTCTGATTCCAGCATTTCGCCCGGTTGGGGCAGCATTAGTGGGATTTATCCCTCTGATT
>NZ_JUEI01000094.1:0-19342 GCF_000802655.2 Paenibacillus sp. IHB B 3415
TTTTGGCCAAGTCTTGCTATTCAGCCAACTGAATTATGAAATTGACTCTAAAAAGCAGGATTTCCTCCTCCACCAAGCCGATATATGAAATAATCCTGTATTCATACAACAATCCTCCCGGGCACCCGGTTATCCAGGAGCAAAGCTGCATTACATACAACAATTTGTAGCTGCCCGCACACCGTGAGCTGAGCTTGGGAAGCCCGTTTTGCTGCCGGAGGGACTTCTGAGGAACAGCGTAATGCGTAATCACAACCCCAGACCGCCAAATTTACAACAATCCGGCTTGTGAACTGAGCTGCCTGACTTGCATGCCCGGATAGTGCGGGGCGGATATTTGCCCGAGGATCGTTTATACTGAGTTTACATACATATTCTATTTTAATAGCAGCGCTAGTGAGTGCAGACTTGGAGGTTTGATCGCTTGGAATTATTTGAATATATTTTGCTGATGCTGGCAGCGGTCTCGTTGTCCAATCTGGTGAACCGGTTTATCCCCTCGGTTTCCGTGCCCATCATTCAAATTGTGCTGGGGATGACTTTGACCTGGCTGCCTTTGCATTTTGAACTGACGTTGAATCCGGAGCTGTTTCTGCTGCTCTTCATTGCCCCCTTATTGTTTAATGACGGCAGGCTTGCGGATAAAGTGGCGTTATGGAAGCTGAAGAAGCCCATTTTGCTGCTTGCGCTGGGACTGGTCTTCCTGACGGTAGGTGTCCTGGGTTACTTCCTGCATTGGCTGCTGCCTATTCTACCGTTAGCTGCGGCGTTTGCTCTGGCGGCGGCACTTGCCCCTACGGATGCCATCGCTGTAGGCGCGTTGGAGCAGAAGGTCAAAATCCCGCATCAGACGATGCAGATTCTCGAAGGGGAGTCTTTGATCAACGATGCTTCGGGTCTGGTATCTTTTCAGTTTGCCGTGGCCGCTATGGTCACCGGGGCATTCTCCCTCAGAACAGCCAGCCTGAGCTTCATTACCATTTCACTCGGCGGTGTTGTGCTGGGGCTGCTGCTCACGCTGATTAAATACGGGATTGTCCGATGGCTGCGCAGACTCGGGATGGAGAACGTTACGTTACATATGCTGATTGAGATTCTGACCCCATTTGCGATTTTTATGGCGGCAGAGGAGCTGGGGGTTAATGGAATCCTGGCCGTTGTCAGCGCAGGTATTGCCCATTCCTTCGGATATAAGCAGATGAATCCCGAGGTGGCTAAGCTGAGCATCGTGTCCAAAAGCACCTGGTCCGTCATTATCTTCGTCTTGAACGGCCTGGTCTTCCTGTTGCTGGGTACACAGCTGCCGGAGATCATACAGACTGTCTGGAACAATCCGGATATCGGGAATTTCCAGGTAATCCTGTACACGTTATTGTTAACAGCGGCCGTTCTTGGCCTGCGCCTAATCTGGATGCTGATTATGGATATTCCCGAAGGGGAGGAGCTGCGGGGACACTGGAAGCTGGAGTTCAAGAAAGCCCTCATTCTCACGCTGTCAGGAGTCCGGGGAACGATCACACTCGCGAGTACGATGTCACTGCCGTTTTTCCTGGATGACGGTACCCGGTTTCCGGCCAGGGATCTGATTATTTTCCTTGCGGCGGGTGTGATTCTCTGGACCCTGCTGGCCTCCAACTATCTGCTGCCACTGCTGCTCGGCAAAGAAAATGAAGCAGAGCATAATGCCGAAGAGGTTGAGGCCAAAATCGAAATTCTGCGCAACGTAGTTTCCGGTCTAAACGATCAGGCTACGGATCATTCGAGAATGGCCCTGAGCCACTTAATCAGCACTTACACCTCAAGAATCCGCATGCTGAAGAAAAATGAAGCTGCAGAGGAAATGGAGCGGATGCTGGGTGTTACTTCGCTCAAGTGGCAAAGAGAGTACACCCTGACTGCGATGAAGCAGCGGGAGGTGAACCCGTACACGGCCTACCGTTATCTGAACCGGCTGAACAAGCAGCTATTCATGCACACCCGTGATCCGGAGTACAGGAATGACCTGGTTCCAATCAAAAGCTGGGAAGAGATTGTAGGGGTGATCCAGCAGGTGCGTCTAAGCGGACAGGAACGGCGTGAGGAATGGAACCGGCTGCAGTCCGCCAATTTTGCATATGTCTTGAAGAAGCTGAGAGAGCTGCAAAATAAGGGGGAGACCGAACCCGAAGCGGTCAGCGCCCTGATCATGCGCTATGAACGGGGGCAGATGAGATTGACCCGTACGGAGTCACTCTCCTCCACCAAACGGGAGTTTGAAGAGGCGCTGCAGGAGCTGTCCAGAGCAGGGATTCAGCTGGAGCGTGACAACATTCAGCTGATGTTCGAGAGCGGACGGATTTCCAGAGCTAGCATGAAGGAAATGAAACGTGATATCCTGTTTATGGAACATGAATTGAGGGAAGAAATGGGCTAATAAATCCCACTTAATATTGAAGGCTGAAATTCCACAAGGAGATGAACATATAGAGTATGCGAAAACAAATCGTGGCGGGTACATGTGCAGTTGTTGCGGCAATCGGAATCTTTATTTATGCCGGAAGCGGGGAACGAAATACGGCTGACGTCGAAGGGGGGCAGGGCAGCAGCCAGCCGGTTAGTCAGGCGGCCGCTCAGGACATTAAGCAGATGGTGTCTGATTACAGCTCGCGCGCTCTGACGTCCCAGTCCGCCTCCATCACCTCCACCCAGCTTATCGTGGACAGCGGCGGTCCAAACGAGGTCACCTATGCTTTGCCGGAGAACGAATTCTTCCTGTCGGTTGCCCCATATGTGCAGAAGACGCATCCGTGTGCAACACACAGCCTGACCGGCTGCCAGGGGGAAATGGCAGGTCAGGAATTCGACGTATACATTGAAGATGCCGAAGGCAAGGAAGTGATGAAGCAGACCTTGAAATCCCAGCCTAACGGCTTCATCGACCTATGGCTCCCGCGCGACCAGAAGCTTCAGATCACCGTCACGCATGACGGGAAACAAGCCAAGACCGAAGTATCCACCTTCGAGAGCGATGACACCTGTCTTACCACTATGCAGTTAAGTTAATCTATTTCTATTAGGGTTACGGTCTAAGCCGTCTTCCGGGTACCGCTATTCGTTGGCGGGGGAGGCGGCTGTTTGCTTTGATCATATACTTTTTTGACCATGCGAATCACTGGCCTCCGGCTTAGCAACACAACGCAGGACTTCTCCGGTTTGATCCAGAGGCACCTTTATAAAATGCTGCACAAATTACAACATTTTCCTCGTGAGATCGATCGAAATCGAAAATTGTTGTACTTTTTGCAGCATTTCCACGTCTCCCAGCCAATTAAAGAAACTATTCTTGTATTTCGTACAACAATCCGCCCAAACACGGGATAACTGGCAACCAGAGTTGTATTCCGTACAACAATTATGCCTAATCAGCCCGGCGGGCTTAAGAAACCGGCTTCACTGCGGCTACAACTCCCGGGGGAGTAACGAATAATCAGCTAAAGCTTATCCATACGTCTATCTTTCCCTCTCAATCCATCCATCCCTCTATCCCTCTATCTATCCCTATATCTATCTATCCACCCACCCACATCCCCCCCTACCTCTGCTCACGCCTCCCCCGCCCAGTCAACCGCCCTTCTCCTCTTTTGAATATAAAACCTAATTTACTATTCCAGAACCCGATGTTACGATGGGGTGGAGTTGAGGCAAATAGGGGGCTAACAGGTTTCATGAAGCGGATCACCCGGGTTTTTCACAATTGGAGTGTGACCTCGAAGTTTGTTGGGGTCTTTGTTCTGATTCTAACGGTCTCGTCCATCATCACAGGGGTCATCATTTATGTGCAGGCGTACAATTCAGCCATCTCCCAGGCGCGGAGCGTGATGGAGCAGAATCTGCTGCAGACCAAAACCACGATCGATGAAAAGGTGGACATGATCGAGAACATTTCGGAGATCATCGCCTTTGATTCCAGGATTCAGACGCTGCTGGACAGCGCTTTTATTAATGAGAGCTTTCAGCTTCAGGACTACCGTTACAACGTTGCCCCGATTGTAGACAACATTATGCGGCAGAATACGTACATCCACTCGATACATGTCTATATGAACAATCCGACGATCCCTGAGATCTTCGAGCTTTACGACGGCTTCTATAGTATGGACCGGATTCGCGGGGATGGGGAGTATGTACGCTTTATGAAGGATGTCCAGAACTCCACGGACTGGCGGGGACTGCATCTGGAGAATCTGCTGACAACGAGGCCTGATGTGAAAGCCAAAGCGGATGTTTTCTCGTATAACCGGAAGATTCTCTCCGGACGCAATAATGAGGTGAACGGTCTGGTCGAAATTGAGGTGACACAAAGCGTGCTGTTCCAGCCGCTGGAGGATGCCAAAACGGAGGTTGGAAGCGTTCTCGTCCTCGACAATAATCACAAGGTTGCCTCCAATAACAACACTCCGCTGTCCGATGCGATGATCAAAGAGCTCACCGGGGTAATGCCCGGGGATAACAGCAGGCTGAATATGCTGGCAACGGTAGGCGGGGTCAGGTCCATAGTGATCTCGGTCCCGCTTACAGGCCCGGATCTTCGCCTTGTGGGTGTTTTTCCGGTCAGCAACTTCGTGGATAAAGTGAACCAGTCGATCCGGACCAGCTTCATGGTGCTGATTGCCGCGCTCATTATACTGAGCCTGCTGGTGTATTATCTGACAGTGAAGCTGCTGTCCCGCATGAAGGTGCTGCTTAAGGCGATGAAGCAGGTGCGGGAAGGCTCCATTGACGTATCGGTGCCGGTTGTCTGGAATGACGAGTTCACCCAGATGGCACTGAGCTTCAACCATATGACTACCCGGATCCATGATCTGGTCGAAACCGTATACAAATCCGAGCTGCTGGAAAAAGATGCCGAACTCAAAGCGCTGGAGTCCCAGATCAATCCGCATTTTCTGTACAACACGCTTGCAACGATCTCCTGGGTGGCCCGCAAGGCCAAAGCGCCGGATATCGTGAAGCTGTCGGATTCCATGGCGAAGTTCTACCGGCTGGTACTGAACAAGGGGAATTCGGAGACATTGGTGGCGAATGAACTCGATATGGTGGGGGCTTATCTGGCGATTCAGAAGTTCAGGTTCGAAGACCGGTTTGACGCGGTTTTTGAAGTGGAGGAGCGGGTCAGGAACTGTTATACACTGAAGAATATTTTGCAGCCGCTGGTTGAGAATGCCCTGGTCCACGGGATTGAGCCTAAGCGTTCACATGGTACCATTATCATCAAAGCAGCACTCGAAGACGATCTGGTGGTCATCCGCATCATCGACGATGGGGTAGGCATGCCGCGGGATATGATCGAGGATGTAATTGCAGGCAAAGTGCTCAATACACGGGGCAGCGGGTTTGCCATTGCCAATATAACCAAACGTCTTCAGGCTTTTTATGGGGAATCCCAGCATATTGAACTTTACAGCAGACAGGGAATTGGAACGGTCATTACCTTGTCTTTTGCAGCCAGGGGGATGAACAATGTTTAAAATGCTTATTGTCGAAGATGAACGCTGGGAGAGAGAAGGGTTAATCGAGTTTCTGGACTGGGCGTCGATGGGCATCTCTGTGATCGAGACCGCTGCGGACGGCATCGAGGGATTGGACAAAGCGCTGGAGATCAGGCCGGATATCATCATCACAGATATACAAATGCCCGGCAGGAACGGAATCGAGATGGCCAAGCTCGTTCTGGAGCAGCTTCCCGGGGTGCGGATCGTTGTGCTGACCGGGTATGATGATTTCGAATTTGCCCGTGAAGCCTTGCGGTTCGGCGCGGTGGATTATGTGCTCAAGCCGGTGGGGGAAGAAGAAATGCTCAGCACGATGCTCAAGGTCGTCCAAGGCTGTGAGGATCAGCTGCTGAAGCGGAGTGAAGAGGAGCGCATGTGGCTGGAAAAAGATGCGGTGCATCACCTCTCGCTGCGCCAGCAGGTAATGGATTGGCTGCTGGGCCGGGGCGGTGCGGAGGCGCAGCAGCAGACGATTAGCGAACTCCGGGACCATGGCTATCTGGAAGCAGGCGCCTTCTCTGTGTGGCTGTGTTCCCGGCCGGGCCTGCCGCCGAAGCCCGATACAATGGAGATGGAGCGGACCGCCGGAACTGTACTCGGGCGGCAAGTGCTTGTGCATTCGTCTGGGGCGGGGGCAGGGCAGGGAGAACTTACGGCCTTCGTCCTGCTCATCGCCCTGCAGCAGGATGAGCTCAGCGGACAGGCACAGCTTGCAGAGAAGCTGCTGCAGGTGCTTAATCTGCAGCCAGAGAGCATAGAGGATACAGCCCGGGAACAGGTTGATCCAGCGGGGTGGATCATCGGCATAAGCTCACCGCGGGAGGAAATCGGACTCATCCGCGAATCCTTCCGGGAATCGCAAAGTGCATTTAACTTCGCGGTGTTTAATGGCTTGAGCGGAGTTGTTGCAGCAGACAGGGAACAGTTCGCCAGGAAACAATTCACTAAGGACTCTGAGGTGTTCACCCGGCAGTTCCGGGAGCTGGCCAAGCGCCTGAGGTATGATCTCGGGAGCGGGAGCTCAACCGGACCGGTCATGGACGAACTGTTCACCTTGCTTGCCGCTCATCCCGGGGCAGGAAGATCCTATATCGCTTCCTTGCTCGGCGGTGTGATCGAGAGCTGTTCCTCGCTTGCAATGCCCGCTGCCCAAGCTACCACAGCAGTTGCCGCCAATCATATGGAGGCGCTGCTGGCCAGCAGCCGTCTCCCGGACATGAGAGCTTATACAGCAGGCGTTATCGGTGAAATGTCGCAGCTGCTGGAAGAGAAGCGGAACCGTAAGGATGACTATCTGATTAACCGGGTCATCGTTCTGATTGAGGAGCAGTACGGGAACCAGGATCTGAGCCTGGCTTATTTAGCCGGCGAGGTATTCGTCTCCCCCAACCACCTGGGGATGATCTTCAAGAAGAAGACAGGCAAGACACCGAGTGAATATATCCAGGAGTACAGACTCGCATGTGCGGAGGAAATGCTGCGCACAACCAAGCAGCGCATAGCTGTAGTGGCCGAGCAGATCGGTATTCCGAATCCATCGTATTTCGGGCTGCTGTATAAGCAGGTCTATGGAATGACACCCGGAGAGTACAGGGAATTCGTACAGCGTTAAGGGTCAGATCCTTCCCGCATGATAATAAGTCAGCCTCAATCGCAGATGATGCGTTTGGGGCTCTTTTATTTAGATAGCGCTTACAAACATCGTGGGATTCTGATACCCGCGTTCATTTTTGATATATAACCCTGGCAGGCGGCATTTTATAATTAACCCATAGGAAGATGTGAGAAGTCGAACACAATCGAATGCAGAAGAAAGGATGTAGCTTATGAGCAGTTTGCCCGCCAAACGGAGCGTATCCAAGCGGTTCTGGCAGCAGCGGTATCTGATGTTGCTGACACTGCCTGCAGTACTATGGATGATCATTTTTAACTATATCCCGATGTATGGTGTAATCATTTCCTTCAAGGAATATACACCTTTTCAGGGGTTTCTCCACAGTCCCTGGACAGGGCTGGCGAATTTCCGGGAATTATTCAATGATCCGACGTTTACAGAATCACTGGTTAACACGTTCAAGATCAGTATTGCCAAGCTGGTATTTGGTTTCCCGGCACCGATCATCCTGTCGATCCTGCTGAATGAGGTAGTATTCAAAAGGTTCAAGCGGATTGTTCAATCACTGACGTATTTGCCGTATTTCGTATCCTGGGTGCTGGTAGTCGGCTTAATGTACACCCTGCTGGACCCGGAGACTGGTGTAATCAGCAAAATGCTGGTCAGTACCGGGATAATTGGAAGCGATACCATGATGATGGGCAGCCCGCATACGTTCCTGACCCTGGTTGTATTTACGGAGATCTGGAAGAATATCGGCTGGAACTCCATCATCTATCTGGCGGCCATTGCCGGAATTGATCCCCAGCTGTATGAAGCAGCCATTGTGGATGGTGCGGGCCGGTTTCGGCGGATCTGGCATATTACACTGCCTTCCCTGAAGCCGACGATCATTATCCTGCTGATTCTCTCGGTGGGCGGGCTCATTAACTCGAACTTTGATCAGATGTACCTGATGCAGAATTCGATGACCCAGGATGCAGCCAATGTGCTGTCAGTGTATTCGTACAAAACGGGCCTCGTTACAGGCAGATTCTCCTACGGGACTGCGATTGGCCTGTTCCAATCCATCGTTGCTTTTGTGCTGATGTACATTGCCAATTATTCTTCACGCAAAATCACTAAAGAGAGCTTGTTCTAGGAGGCGGGACATCATGTTAACGTATTCGAAAAGGTGGCCGGAACGAGCCTTTGACATCCTGAATGTGCTGGTGCTGCTGGCGCTCTGTATTATGACCCTGTATCCGTTCTATAATATCGTAATTACTTCTCTGAACGATCCGACGGATGCCGCCCGTGGAGGGATCGCCTTCTGGCCGCGCGTGTTCTCCATGGAGAATTACAAAGTCGTGTTTCAGGATGAACGTATGGGGCACGCCTTTTTCATCACCATCGCCCGGACTCTTGCCGGAACAGCAACTGCGGTATTGTTTACAGCAGCCTTTGCTTATGGCGTATCCAAGACCGAGCTGATGGGGCGTAGGATTTTCCTGATGATGGCTATTGTCACCATGTACTTCAGCGGCGGTATTATTCCTTATTACCTCGTTGTAGCCAAGTATCTGCATCTAAAAGGGAGCTTCCTGGTCTACATTATCCCGAATCTGTTCAATGTGTTTAATGCCATCATTATGCTGACCTTCTTCAGGGGATTGCCCAAGGAAATTGAGGAATCGGCCAAAATTGACGGTGCCAACGATCTGCGGATTTTCTGGCAGCTGGTCCTGCCGGTCTCCAAGCCCGTGCTGGCGACGATTGCGCTTTACAATGCGGTGTTCCACTGGAACGCCTGGTATGATGCCATGTTATTCGGTAATGATAACCTGCTGACACTGCAGCAGATTCTGATGCAGATCATCAGCTCGAACAGCAATGTCAGCCTGATGGCCAGCAATCTGGGGCTGGGTTCAGTCTCTGCGCAATCGCTTAAGCTGGCTACGATGGTCATTACCACACTGCCGATTGTCTTTACCTACCCGTTCGTACAGAAATATTTCGTGCAGGGCGTGATGATCGGCTCGGTCAAAGGTTAATAACGGCTTTAACGGCTCCGGCCGTTTAAGTATATAGATTTCATTTTATGGGAGGTCAATGTATGAGAAAGAAAGGCGCACAAGGAATGGCCGCTGCTTTACTCGCCGTCACTCTGCTGGCAGGCTGCAGTTCTAATAATACCGGCACTAATGCAAATGGAGCGGCTGAGGGCAATGCGCCAGCTACTCCGGCAGCGAATGCTTCGGCAGAACCTGCTAATGCAGGCACAGACACCGGAAGCACGGAATCCTGGAAGCAAGACACCTCACCTTTTAAATTCACCCAATATTTCTACGGGAACTGGGCATCTGCATATCTGTGGAAGGATCAGTATGCGATGAAGCTGGCTACAGAAAAAACAGGTGTGACGATAGACCGCAAGCTGGCAACAGGGAACGATGACGATTACCTGAACACCATGATTGCTTCCGGGGATCTGCCGGATACCATCATGCTGGACTGGAACAATCCTGCGGTAAGCAAGCTGATCAATAATGGCATGGTCTACTCCATGGATGAGCTGATGGACAAATATGCACCGGAGCTGAAGTCCATGCTCGACCCGGATATGGTGAAATATCATTCGGTCAACGGGAAGCTCTGGTACTTGCCGAACCTGTTTGAAACCGCTGACAGACTGACCAGCGGGGTGCCGATTACGCCGATTCGTCCATGGTTCTTCCGCGACGATATTTACAAGGCCATTGGCAGTCCGGAGCTAAAGACGACAGATGATCTGATGAACGCCCTCAAGCTGGCAAAGGAGAAATTCCCTGAGATCAGTCCGGTCGGTGTGGAGAACTTCGATGTGGCCAAAAACAGCTTCGGCGGCAGCTTGTCAATGAACTTCCTGATCAGCTCCTTCTCACCGAATCTGCTGGAGGAACGGATCAAGGATGATCAGCAGATCGTAGAATACCCGATGCGGAACAAAGGCTTCATCGATTCCTTCCGTTACATGAACCAGCTGTACCGCAACGGACTATTCGATTCACAGCTGCTGATTTATAAACAGGAGCAGTATGAAGAGAAGCTGTATGGGGCGCAATATGCCGCAGCTTCGCAGTACATGTCCAATATGTACACCCAATACAATCCGAAAATTGAAAGTACGCTGGGTGCCGATCATAAATACACCATTATCGGCGGACTTCAGGCGAATGGCCAAGACCCAAGATATGCCGCTTCCCGTCTGATGGGCTGGCAGGGCTTCTTCATCACCAAGAATGCAAAGAATCCGGAACGGATTATCCGCTTTGCTGAATATGCCTGGTCGGATGAAGGACAGCTTGATGCACGCTACGGTACTGAAGGCGAGACTTATGACATGGTTGACGGCCTGCCGAAATTCAAGCAGGAAATTATGGACTTGAAGCTTAAGGACAACAACGCTTATAACGCCCAGTACGGCTTCGATGATTCGACACTCCTGATGCGGGCAGGTAAACTTTGGGACGATGCGTCCGCCCGTGACTTCCAGGAGCAGCAGCCGGAGCAATTCGCCGGAGCGAAGCTGCTGGAGAAATACAACTTCGACAGCTACTCCCTGGGCATGGACAATCTGGAGCCGGACGGCTCTTCACCTGAAGGTGTGATCAACGGCAAAGTGAAGGATCTCTGGAACAAAACCATTCCGAAGCTGATCCTGTCCGAAACCGACGCTGATTTCGACAACGCCTACAACGATTTCATCAGCCAGATGGACAAAGTCGGTGCAGAGAAGGCCGAGAAAGTGATGTATCAGCGCCACCTGGAGGATATGCAGAAGAAGGGCGTTCAATAAAGGATAGTGGGTTAGAGGGTTTAGAGGGGGCCGTGTTTATCACGGTTCCTTTTTTGTCATTCTGTTGATCTACACAAATCATGGGGAGAATCCGATAACTTGGGGTAAAGGGAATATATTCAATAGATTCCTGATATTATATCTGGCTGATGAGGAACAGTGACCAAGTCAAAGGAGCGTAATATGATTATCAGTTTGATTTTCGTTGCTTTAAGCGGATTAATGGGAGTAGGGATGTACTTTCTAGTCATCGGCATAGTCTTTTCTGCTGGCGGAGGCGGTTTATTTTGGACAGCAACCGACTATAATCAACTGTCGTTTTATATTGTCCTCTTGGTAGTGTGCCTGGTAATCTGTTTTTTCTTTGCAAAACACTTGTTAGAGAAGAGACTGCATCTTTTGCTTCTGATCTGTTTTAGCTCAACAGTGCTCTTTTTCTTCCTTGCGCCTTGGCTTACATAACTAGAAATTTATCCGAAGAAGAACCGTTTGTCTCCCCGGTATAAGATGAGGAGGCTTATTGTGAGGTGATATGTATTTGAAGAATAAATTTATTACTGGAATAAGGGCACTTTCACAAGTGTTTTTTATCGCAATGGTGCATTTATTTGTTATTCATTTTATAAATATCAAAGCAGAGGCGTGGGACGAGGAAACGGTACGACAAGCAAAAATAATATATTCTGTTCTAATCATTATTCTGTATGTAACTTGCATGATGTCATTAGTAACAAGAAGAATTAGATATAACTTACTTTGGTTTTGTGCAAGTACTATTCCTAGTATTGGTTTTCTGTTTCTTCTTCATAAAGATAAAGCAAATGAGCCTGCTGAATATGGTTTTATAGATTTGAAATTTGATAGCGGGCTTTTTGAATTGGTCATGATTTTTCCTTTTTTCTATTTGGTAATACAAATAATTTTAGTTATAGCACTATGGGTGTTGAAATTCCCGAAAAAGTACGAAAAGATATGATTGCCGCACCTGTTGTGCCAGCGTATAATTAACTCAGACGAAGAACGTCCCAAGCTGCTCACCGGCAGAGGGGCGTTCTTTTTTTGCGTAAATAAGACAGGGAGGTAACTGATTATGGATTTTGAAAATGCACATCAGCTGCTAATGGACCAGCATTTATCGGTCAGAACAGGGGAGCGCAGAGGCCGGTTGGCACGGGGGCATCAATATGCCGAGAAGCTATTCCTGCAAAATGTCTGGTGGCCGCTGTTCGGCAATCTGGATCATCTGCAACCTGAATATGAGGTGTATGACTGGAACCGCAAGTCGCAATTTCTTGATTTTGCTTTTCTTCCGCCGTATGGGAAATTCGGCCTGGAATGCGATGGTTATCAGAGCCATGTGAAGGATATGGACCGGGAGAGGTTCAGCTATTCGCTAAACCGGGATACATTTTTGAATGGACTGGGCTGGAGGATTATCCATTTCTCCTTCGATGATGTGCAGAACCGCCCGGAGATCTGCCGCATGCTGCTGCAAATGGTCATCGCCCCTTCATTGATCCGGGTTCCGTCCGGGCAATCCCTCTCCCCGCAGGACAAGGAAATTGTTAAACTGGCTTGGAGCCTGGACAAGGGACTACGTCCCAAAGACGTGATGCTGCAATACAATCTGAACTTTCGGACGGCGCGTAAGCAGCTGCAGGAGCTGGTGCGTAAAGGGCTGCTCCGTCCGGTGATGCAGAATTCATACATTTGTTATTATAAGCCGGTGCAGGGAGTACCAGATATGTTCGTGTAGCTGTTTCTGTACGTGCGGATGTTAAGAGCTGATGTAAGAGCTGATGTAAGAGCTGATGAATTGTCCCGGAAAAGGGCTCTGAGTATTCAAGTTGGATTTGTAAGTTAGGCAGTCTGCTTGGAATGTACTGTTGTCTCAGAGCTCCGGCTTATACGAGTGAATGGGATTCTTAAGTTCGCGGCTGTATAGGATAAAATGTTGTATGAAATACAACTTGCTCCCCTGCATACCCGGCTGTTTTGGAGGATTGTTGTACGAAATACAACAATTATTCCAATAATCGGCTTGGAGGAGGAGAATTGCTGCATTTTATACAACAATTTTCAATTTTGACCCTTTTAAGGAGGAAAATGTTGTATTTAGTGCAGGATTTTGAGTAATAGTGACCTTACTTCGCTCCATTCGCACCATCCGCACCATGAGGGTGCACGCGGACCCAGGCAGGATTACTCTATAGACATTAAGAAGTTTATCGACCTGAAGAAGTTTATCGACCTGTTCGCCCACGGATTTGCGCAGATGAACCTGCTCATGGACAGCTTATAGTCTTGTTAACGTTCTATTCACAATACTCTGTTAGTCTCTATAAGTGTCAGGCGGATGATCATCCGGCCTACAATATATAAGATGATGCGGAGGATAATATGGTAATAACTATGAAAAAAAGGCTGGCCGCTGGTCTGACAATATTAGCTGTAATCGGGTTAAGCGTGAGCCTTATATTTCCCGGGAAACATGCCATGGCCGAGACGGCTCAAACCAAGCCGGCGGTACCTCAGACTGAAGCACCTGCCGCCTATCTGGAGGACATAGCTGGTCTAACTGCTTTCGTTGATGGAATCATGGAAGAGGATATGAACCGGCTGCAAATTCCGGGAGCGGTGATCTCCATCGTCAAGGACGGCAGGATCATTTTGGCCAAGGGTTACGGGAGTTCCAATCTGGAGCAAGCGGCTCCGGTTGACCCTGTAACCAGCATGTTCCGAATCGCTTCAACGACCAAGCTCTTCACCTGGACTGCCGTAATGCAGCTGGTTGAACAAGGTAAGATTGATCTGGATACCGATATTAACACTTACCTGAAATCCGTGAAGATTCCCTCCACTTATCCTGAACCCGTCACCATGCGTCATTTGATGACCCATACAGCAGGGTTTGAAGAGGGCGGAGTCGGTTATCAGATCGTCACTGATCCTGCCGGATTGCCCGGTTCCATCTCGGAGACACTCCATAAACATATGCTGGCCCGGATCAGACCGCCCGGTGAGATGAGTGCCTATTCTAACTATGGAGCCACGCTTGCAGGTATGATTGTGGAGGATGTCAGCGGCATTCCATACAATGAATATATTCAAAAGTATATTTTCGATCCGCTGGACATGAAACATTCGACGGTCGTGGAGCCATTGCCGGAGTCATTCATCCCTTACCAGGTGGTAGGGTATAATAGCGAGAACGGCAGCTTTATTCCAGGCACACCTACATTCGAAGGCGGATTTCGTCCTGCCGGCTCGGGCACCGTATCTGCAGTAGACATGGCACATTTCATGATCGCGCATCTGCAGAACGGGAAATATGGCGACAGGCAGATTCTGAAGCCTGAGACTGCTGCATTCATGCATTCAACAGCGTTCCAGCTCGATAAGCGCCTGCCGGGAGTAGCTCTCGGATTCGCAGAGAAGCGGGTGAACGGGGTAACATTAATCTCTCATGGCGGCTCCGATCCCATGTTTAATACGGAATTGTATCTCGCACCTGCCATGCAACTGGGGATTTTCTTATCCTACAATGGCGGTCAAGGCAGTGAATCGGCAGCAAATCTGGTCCAGGCCTTGTTCAACCGGTATTATCCCGCTCCCGGAGTGAAGCAGCCGGAGTTCTCGGCTTCTGCGGAATCCGTGCAGAAATATGCCGGCTCCTATCAATTTACACGCCGCAACATAAGTGATATTGACAAGTTCTTTAACTTTTTTGCCCAGCTGAATGTTACGATTGCGGATAATAAGCTATCCTTGGGAAGCGGCAGTGAACAACAGCTGTACAGAGCCATCGGTCCTAACCTGTTCCAGCTTGAAGGAGGGACCGATCAGATCGGCTTCCTTACGGATGAGTCCGGCAAAGTTACACATATGCTCCTGGACATGGCTCCGGAGATGCCGCTGGAGCGTACGCCCCTTTTGGATCAGAGTAAGTTTTGGCTTATCCTCCTTGGTATCTTAGGATTCATTTTCATCACGGCATTGCCCGGCCCCATCTTCTTCAGACGCAGGTTCAAGGCAATGACGCCCCCTGAAAAGCGGGCCATCCGATTATCTGCGGGAACTGCCGGCTGGGCGCTGCTGTCTTTTGCCGCTACATTTATAGTTATTATGTCCATGGACATTATGCAGAAGCTCAGCAGTATCAGTCCTTTGCTGTCTGTCAGCTTGGTTATGCCAATCATTATGGCGGGCTTGACCTTAGCAATGTTGGTCTCGGCTATATTGGTTTGGAAAAATAAGTATTGGACCGCCTTTAAGCGGGTGCATTACACGTTAGTGACGCTTTCGGCTGTCGTACTGATGATCTTCTTCTACTATTGGAATCTGCTCGGCTGGCAGTTTGGATAACGCTTAAGAGAGAAGGATGATCGTGGCTACTATACTTATCGCGGATGATGATGACAATATCCGGAAGCTGATGTCTCTATATCTGCGCAAAGAAGGGTTCCACCTCGAAGAAGCCGGGGACGGCACCAAGGCCTTGTCCATCATAGAGGACTCACAGATCGATCTTGTCATCTTGGATATTATGATGCCGGGACTGAACGGCTGGGAGCTGTGCAGGGAAATCAGGCGTTCGGATGCCAATCTCCCCCTCCTCATGGTGACGGCCAAAGCAGAATCCGCCCACAAAATCAAAGGCTTTCAGCTCGGAACGGATGATTACCTGACCAAGCCGTTTGATCCGGTGGAACTGGTGATGCGGGTAAAAGCGCTGCTCAAACGCTCACTGGTAGTTACTTCCCAGTCTGTGCAGCTCGGCCATGTGGTGCTTAACCGCCGGACCTTTCAGGTTACGCGTGGTGGAGCACCCGTCACGATGCCTCTGAAGGAATTTGATCTTCTGTTTCTGCTGGCCAGCCATCCCGGGCAGATCTTTACCAGAGAACAACTGATTCAGCAAATCTGGGGATTGAATTATGAAGGAGACGGCCGGACTGTAGATGTGCATATCAGCCGGCTGAGGGAGAAGTTCAGCGGCAATGGCGAGGGTTTTCAAATCGAAACCGCACGCGGCCTGGGATACCGGCTGATCCCTGAGCCATGATCAAGACACTGTATGTTCGGGTCATTCTCACGTTCCTCAGCATCATCATCTTCAGCCTGATCTGTTCCTTTTTCATTGGCTTGTATGTTTTTCAGCAGCAAATAAGCTATAAGGGGCAAAGCGAAATGCTCGCAGTGGGCCAGGAGATCATTCACCGCTATGATGACGCCAAGCCTAAAGATACCAATGAGTTCCTGAATAGTATGGTTAAGATATCGGCACATCCTATCCACCTGTACGATTCATCCGAAGAACATACTTTTTACGGGCTCATAGATAGTCCTGCTGTGACCATCCCCCCGGAAGCTGTCCAGCAAGTACTGCAGGGGAGGATCTACCGTTCCTCCACGGAAGATAAGGATACGTTCATCGGAATACCCTTCATGCTCAAGGGGGAGTGGCGTGCAATGTTCTTGCAGTACTCTGCCGAGAACGAGGCTATCGTCAACCGGATGGTACTCTTTGTGCTGCTGCTAGTGCTTGTGCTGGGAAGCGTATGTATCGTTGTTGCTGCCAGATATCTGGTGGAGCCGATCAAGGCTTTGACGAATGCAACCAAAAGACTGGCCAAAGGTGACTTTGAGGTGAATCTTAAAAGGAACCGTGTGGACGAAATCGGGGAGTTGACGCAAAGCTATGTGGAAATGGCCGGAGAATTGAAGCAGCTGGAGCAGATGAGGCAGGATTTCGTATCGAGTGTCTCGCATGAAATTCAGACACCGCTTACGTCTATTTCCGGCTTTGCCAAGGCGCTGCAGAACAATGATTTGATTGCAGAGGAGGAACGCAAGGACTATCTGGATATCATCATTGCGGAGAGTGGACGTCTGTCGAGGCTAAGTGATAATTTACTGAAGCTTGCTTCCCTGGATTCCGAGCATCATCCCTTCATAACAGGCTCCTTCCGGCTTGACGAGCAGATTAGAACCATCGTTGTAACCTGTGAGCCGCAATGGTCAGCCCGAAGCATCGTTATTGATCTGGAGCTGCCGGAAGCCGTCCATATTAAGGGGGATGAAGATCAGCTGAAGCAAGTATGGATGAATCTGCTCAGCAACAGTATTAAGTTCACACCTGAAGGCGGGAAGATCCGCATCTCTCTAGACAGCAGTGCAGCAGAAGTATCCGTCACCATCAGCGATAATGGCATCGGGATTTCCCCGGAAGAGTTGGGTGCCATCTTTCAAAGATTCTATAAAGCTGACAAGTCGCGCAGCGGAAATAACAACGGGAACGGTCTGGGGCTTGCGATTGTCAAAAAAATCGTCTCCCTGCATCAGGGGAGCATTGAGGTGGACGGAGCGCCTGGAGGGGGGACAACGATGATTGTCAGGTTGCCCGTACGCCAGACATGATGAAATCCTTAAATTGCCGGTCCGCTGCCCGGTCTTCCTCCGTAACCAAACCGCCCCGCTGATGAGTAAGAATCACGGCTTTTTGCAGGTACATGAAATACAGGTGGGTGGACTTCTGCAGAATGTCCAGCCACTTATTCTTTTCCTCCGGAGTCACAGATGCTGTGTCAAGGCGTATCAGCCGTGAATACCAGCCTTCCATGGCCTTCCTGAAATCAGGCAGCTCCGCAGGATTCTTGGAAAGGGTGCTGTAGTAGACTCCAAAAATGGCATCATAATAGATCAGTGACTCCTGATGATCTTTTAGCGCGAGGTATTTATCCAAAATCTTCTCCAGTGACTGTACAGGCTGTGCAAAATCAAAATCAAACAGCAGCTGTCCAAACATCTGCTCCAGGTTCAGGACATAGATTTGAGCGGCCAGTTCTTCCTTGTCCTTATAATGATGATACAAAGTGCGCCGGGAGACACCGGCTTTCTCCGCAATTTGAGCCATATCCGTGCGCTCAATACCTTGAGCACAGAACAAGCCCAGCGCTGTATCCTTAATAATCTCCCTCGTCAATTGCATCTGCTTTTCACGCAAATTCAATGATTTTCTCCCCTGTCTTATGCTAATATTCCGCTGCTTCCAGAATTATCTCTGCGCCGGCTCCGGCGTCGTGAGGAACTTGCTGCCCACTGAATAGGGGTTCCGATCGTTGACCGCATCACCCAGCCACTTCAGAAGCTTCACGCCATCCTGCTCAGCCTGATAGAAGTCCCCTCTCGTGGCAAAAGTGTGCGGGGTTGTCCCCTTCGCAGCCGTAAGCCCGTAGTCGGTCAGATAGTAATAATAATCAGGTACAGCGGCAGCCAAAGCAGCTACGGATTGCCGCATTTCCTGTGACCACTCCTTTAGAATACGCTGATCTCTTGGCCCCGTGTAATCGTTGATGTTGTTCTGAAAGTGGATCAGAATCTCGTCATATACCGAGTAGGATTGCAAGAGTACTGTACCTGCAGGCATTAAATGACCGTTCGCTTTAAAAGCGGCCCCGATGATATCTGCTTCGGGGGCATACCCGAAGTTCTTAATGAAGTCTGCGTGCCATTCGTGATTCATCACAGTAGGCCATTTGTCCGATTTCAGAAAAGAACTGTCCGAGTATTGGAAGATCTCCGAGTCTTTGTAGTGAGCCGCGATCTCAGGCGCCCAGAAGGCGGACCCGAACCCGCCAGCGCTTTCGCCAGCAATCAGCAGCTTATCGGGCTTAGCCACGTTGGCATAGATCCAATCGAGGCTGCTTTGCACATTATTTCTCCCGTTATAACGCATGGTGAAGGGGCTGCCGTCCTCTTTTTTATATTCTACTGTGCGGTTGCCGATATGGAAATCTCCGGTCGAATAGGGAAGATAGACCACATTCCAGCCATGAAAGGGGTTGGCCGGGTTATCCGTATCCATCATGCCTCCCAGCAAGGTCAGCATATAGAAAGGGATGTCCGGGAAATAGTTGCCTGTATCTCCACCTTTAATGAAGTTCATGAGCTTAATGGGGTGTGCGGCACTTTGCGCATCCCAACTGACCCCGCCCCCGGAGAAGAAGATGATCCAGTTATTCGTTTCACCTGTTTTATTCCAGATGAAATACTCTGATCCATCACTTGAAAGGGCATTCCCGCCCAGCTTGACTTTATTCCACTCGTAGGGCTTCACTTCCGTGATTACAGGGGTAGTGGTCACCGGTCTTTTGATTACCCAAGCGTTGACCGCCACAAAGGCAATCAAAATAAGGCTCAATAATCCAATACCTGTGAATATGATGATGTTCCTCATTTTTCTCATGTCATCGCCCCCTTACTCGGAGTATACGACAAGAATACTCATTGCACAAGGTGTATACCATTAATTTGGATATATTCTTATCTCAGCCAATTCAGGATTCTCTGTTTTAAATAACGCAAGAAGCCCCCCTC
>NZ_JUEI01000095.1:0-27681 GCF_000802655.2 Paenibacillus sp. IHB B 3415
AGGGATTTATCCCTTTAGTTTCACCCTACCGCCCACTTTCGGCGGATTCAGTACAAAGACCGGTTTCGACCACATTATCGTGGCCTGAATCGGTCTTTTTTTGCGTCAGGAGATTAAGTTAAGTATGCTTTTGTACTGAAGAACGTCCCCTTGGAGCTGTTGATTATGCCCAGGTTGTGATTGTCTCAACTGGCAGGCGGTAGGAAGGGTAGCCTTCTTTGGCTGCTTTCCCTATCGAGATCAGCATGACCGGCTGGAACCGGTCTTTGTCCAGGCCAAAAGCTTCCGCGATCTTGTCCTTCTCATAACCGGCCATCGGGTTGGTGTCATATCCATGGGCCCGGGCAACAAGCATCAGCTGCATCGAAATAAGCGCCGAGTCAATCAGATTCACATCACGCAGCTCGGATGCAGATATCCCCGCATAATAAGGCTTCACCTGCTGCAGCTGTATATCTTTGACGTCGCTCGGCATGTAACCAAGTTCCACCGATTTGCCGAAAATCTCGTCTATATATTCAACATTCTTTGCATCGTAAAATACCGCAATAACTGCCGAGGAAGTCAGAGCTTGCATCTGGTTGAAGGAGGCCAGCGGTGCAAGTTTTTCTTTGCCTTCCGCGCTGTCAATAACAAGGAAACGCCATGGCTGCATGTTAATGGCAGACGGTGCACGGGAGGCTTCCGCCAGAATCTCGGTCATTTCCTCCCGGCTGATTTTCACTTCAGGATCATAGGCCTTCACGGAACGGCGCTCCAGAACGATCTCATTGAAATCGTTGGTTGTATGGTATTTCCCGGTAATTGTACTCATGTTGATTTCTCTCCTTTATTTATAGGTTTATCATCACTACAAGAATTCTAAACTATGAAGTATACTTTATAGCAAGAGGGAAAAACGGGGTGATTTAACATGAAGATTAGTGAAGTCGCAAAAATTGTTGACCTGCCTATATCAACCATCCGGTACTATGAGAAAATGGGAATTATCACAGATGAATATATCCTCAGGGAAGAGAACAATTACCGGAATTATGAAGTAGAGATCATTCATCATCTGGATGTTGTCAAGAATTGTCTGGCTGTCGGTTTTTCAATTAATGATATAAAATCCATGATCTCTAAAAATGGAATATCCAAAGAAGAACAAACACGTATTATCAAAGATAAAATAGCAGATATTGAAGCTGCGCAAAAGAATCTGGAGGATTCCAAGCAATCTCTTTATGACCTTCTTGAGCTGGATATAACGTGCGAGGACGGGTTCGGAAAGTATTCTTGAGCGCTTCCGGCTTATTATCCGGAATTACAACAAATAGGGATGTCCCGCAGCCTATCGGCGCGGCAGACATCCCTGTTTGTTTGCAGTTCTGATGTAATTTTTTATTTTGGGGGCAAGCTAATACATATTCACAATCTACAATCTAAGGAGACTGCCATGAAAAAAATTTGGATCACCGCTCTGCTGGCGCTTATCTTCACCCTTAACAGCCCGGTGAGTTCAGCCGCTCCTGAGTATGCTAAATGGGGTGTCGTAGCTGTGAAAGCTGCGCAGCAGAAATACAATGCCGAGGTTATCGATTATAAGCATGTAGGCCGTACTCAAATAAAGCCAACGCTTGCGGAGGAGAAATTCAAGCTGTGGATCCGGAGCAAAGCCGGCCGGGAATTTGGCATATTCGTTATGGTCCGCTTTGACCCGTCGGACGATCAGCTGCAAACCATTCTTTTCTCGGAGACGGATCAATGGCGATAAAGCTATACTGTATCCCTTTCAATACTCTTATTTCCAAGTCACATACACCTTAAGATCCCCTGTATTGTCAAAAGGTGAACTGTTGAATGCCAGATTATTCAGCCCTATCTCATAGAGGACCTGCAGGTCCTGCCTCAGCAGCTTCTCACTGCCCCGGTAACGGAACAGCAGTGAGAGTTGGCCTGAATCCGCCGCCTGCTGCGCAAGCTTCTTCAAGTCTGCCGCCGAAGCGATCACTTGATCCTCCTCATACAGCCTGTAATCCAGAACCTCCTGCAGCTTCTTGTATCCGTCTGTCCCCTGTCCGCCCCGGCTGACCAACTGTGACAGTGTCTGGGCATAACCGGTTGAAGCAGCCGGATACGTCTTGGTCCAGCTGTGGTCACGGCGCATCTGGGCATCCGTTCTCATGTAATACACGGTACTGATTCCACCCTCCGGACTAGGCTCCGGATCATCCCAGGTCGTGTCGAGATGATACCAGAGTCCGTCCAGCTGCACGAGATTCCAGGCATGCGACTGGGCAACGCCCCCCTCGGGCCTCGCAGTACCCTCCACAATTCTATTCGGGATACCCGCTCCCAGCAGCAGCTTATAGGTCAGCAGGGAATAGCCCTGACATACCGCACTGCCCGTCTGAAGTCCCTCATACGCCGTATATTTACGGTATGAATTATCGTATTGCAAATGCAGCACCACCCAGTCGTGGATGACTTTGACTTTCTGATGGCTGCTCATCCCCGGTGTAATTAATTCCTGCAGAACAGTCTTCACCTGCTTGTTAACATATGCTGTCTGCTGCAGCGTCTCCCGGTACTCCACCTGAACCGTCACATTGGCAGTGCGTGTGCTTCCCCGGTAAGAAAACGCATAGCTGTCAATAATATAATAGAGATACGGATCGCTCCCCATCGCCTGATCGATTGCCGTCTGCACCTGGCTCTTCAGCTTATTTGTCTTGCCCTGATAAGTGAAGGTAATTGTCTCTCTGCGGTTGCTCATCGCCCCGGTCAGCTTCTGTGTCATCTCATTGACAGAACGCAGCACCACAGAATCAGCAGCAGCATAGGCATGCTCATACCCCCAGTATGTTGCGGGCGGGATAGCAGCAAAAACCAGCATGCCGCAAATTACGGTCTTCATCAGCGATATACGTCTCTTCCCCATAGCCTTCAAGTGCCTCCTGCAATCTATATAATGGATGATTAGCCGTTTACTCTATAGTAAATGCCGGAAATCCCCTGTATACAACTCCAACCCTCGAAACCTTTGAAACTGAACCTGTGATACCTGTTATATTCCTTATTATCGGCCCGGCACACCCGGCGCATAAGTACCCACTCCATAAATCATATCATGAAAACAATAATTTCCCGCGCCGATTGTTGTCAGACGTTTTGCCCCCTAACCGCTGCGGACCACACGGCGCTTATTTCTTAATCTGGCATACTTTCTCCTGTCATGCGGACTGAGGAGCCGTTAAATAACTGATTTGACCCCGTTTCGGACCCATAAGGACAAAATAACTGCATCTGAGTCCGCAACGGAGAAAAAGTATGCATTATTCGCAAAATAAGGTCATCTGAGTCCGCTACGATCCGGGCCGCCGTCTATTTCCAGACATGTAGCGGTGTGACAGGTAGAGGCGTGGCGGGTACCAGCGGCGGGCGCCGTCAGAGTGTTCAGGAAATCAGCACAGCCCACTTCGGGGGATTCCAATAAAACTTATCCAAAACAGACGAATATTATAATCCCCCAAATCAACAAATAGCCGCTGCTTCCAGGCCTATCTCCGGGAAGCAGCGGCTTCGGCTGCACTTTTCTGTTGTTTCTACTAAGCGTTCACGTTCACTGCTTACAGCCTAGATCGTCACAAGATAAGTCACGCCTGCCTTAACCTCAATCGCAGGTTCTACCACCTGCGCGCTGCCGTCAGGAAGCTGCAGCTTCAACTCCTGCGCATAGCTGAGACGCAGCATCCCATCATACTTCGCTGTGATCCGGGCGGATACCAGCATTCCATCCTGCCAGTCCATGTCAACCACATAGCCGCCGCGTGCCTTCAGGCCGCTAATCCGGCCGTTCTTCCAGGCTCCGGGCAGCGCCGGAAGCAGCGTAAGCTCACCCAGATGACTCTGCAGCAGCATTTCCGCAATCCCCGCAGCAGCGCCGAAATTACCGTCAATCTGAAACGGCGGATGCGCGTCGAACAGATTCGGGTAGACCGAACGGGTTAACAGCGTACGGACAAAGCCATAAGCCGACTCGCCGTCCTCCAGCCGGGCATACAGGTTAATCAGCCAGGCGCAGCTCCAGCCGGTATGTCCTCCGCCGGAAGCGATCCGCTTCTGAAGCGATAAACGGCTTGCCTCCAGCAGCTCCGGTGTGTCCCGTTTGTTGATACGGTTACCCGGATAGAGGCTGTACAAGTGCGAGACATGACGGTGTCCCGGCTCGGATTCGGTGAAGTCATAGATCCATTCCTGCAGCCGCCCGTCCTCAGCGATCTTCAGCGGTGACAGGCGGGAGAGCGTCTTCTCCAATTCAGCCTGGAACTCCGGATCCACGCCGAGAATCCGTGCAGCCTGCAGGCAGTGCTGCATTAATTCATTGATCAGGCTCATGTCCATGGCTGATCCCATTGATATGCTGCAGGGTCTGCCGTCTTCTGTTACAAACCGGTTCTCCGGTGAAGTAGACGGGTTAGTCACCAGCTGGCCGTCCGGACCCTCCACCAGCCAGTCCAGGCAGAAGAGCGCTGCTCCCTTCATTAACGGATAAGCTGTTTCTTCCAGATAGGCGGCATCCGGTGTGAATTCGTAGTGCTCCCACAGGTGGCGGGATAACCAGACGCCGCCCATCGGCCAGAACGCCCAGCTGGCATCTCCGCCGGAAGGGTTAGAGGCTTTCCACAAATCGACATTGTGATGCGCTACCCAGCCGCGTGCCCCGTAATGAATTGCAGCCGTTCTGGCCCCGGTCTCACTGAGCTCCTTAATGAGGTCAATCAGCGGCTCATGAAATTCACTGAGATTACAGACTTCTGCCAGCCAGTAATTCATCTGCGTATTAATATTGGTCGTATAATTGCTGTTCCATGGCGGCTGTACATGATTATTCCAGATGCCCTGCAGATTGGCGGCCTGTGTTCCGGCACGCGAGCTGCCCATCAGCAGATAGCGGCCATATTGGAACAGCAGCGCCTCCAGCGCCGGGTCCTCCTGGCCGTTCTTATAGGCAGCCAGACGTTCATCGGTCGGCAGGTTGTCCGCTTCATGACCACCCAGATCCAGATCCATGCGGCGGAATACCGCCTGATGATCTGCTGTATGCCGTCTCCGCAGCTCCTCATAGGACTTGCCGGCAGCAGCGGTTAATCTGCTTGCACACAACTCCGCAGGGCTGACAATAACTGCGGAATCCTGAGCCGCCACGGCTTTCTTATGGCTTGCTCTGGAACGCACCTCTTCATAATCTGTGCCGGCCGCAAGCAACAGAAGTACTCGATCAGCTCCGGATATGACAAGCTTGCCATCCGAATGATGGATGCTTCCTCCAGTTACCTGCGCCTGCAGGTGCAGCTCAAAAGCAATACCAAGGCCGTCCTCATAGCGAACCGCCGCCGGATGATCCTGATGATAGTTGTCTGCAATATGCGACGGACAGCGGCCATGGAGCACCAGTTGTTGCTCACTTTCGGAACTGACCGTATGCTTCAGCTGGCTGCTGAGAGCAAGCTCTAGATGAAGTCCGCCCGGCACCTCACTAGTGAGGTGAACGACACCCACCTTGTCCGGAGCACTGATGAATACTTCACGGGTAAATGTCCCCTGCCCATTCTGATAAGTAACCCTCGCAATCCCGCTGTCCAGATCAAGCTCCCGTTCATACGCCGTGCAGTTCTCTGCGTCAGCCTGCGTAAGATACAGGTCACCCAGCGGCATATACGCCTGTGCATTTACCCCAAGCATATGCGCGTTGACCACATCCTCGGCTTCACCATATTTGCCGGAGGATACCAGCTCCCGTACCTTCTTCAGATACCGCAGGGCTTCATAGTTGTTCGTGTCCCGCGGAAAACCGGACCACAGGGTATCTTCATTCCATTGAATCTGTTCTTTGGCGGTACCGCCAAACACCATGGCGCCCAAGTTTCCATTTCCGAGCGGCAGCGCCTCTTCCCATACTGCCGCCGGCTGGCCGTACTTTAATTTCCACGGGTGATGCCTGTTGTTATCCATCCTATTCTCGCCCTCCGTAATAATATCTGAGTACGGCAAAAGGCCCTGACCTAAGTCGGGCCTTCGCTGTATGGAATGACCTACATCCCATTATTGATTAGAACGTTTTACCTGTCCACAGAGTTACTCTCTTTTTCACGAGCTCTGTGAATTCTTTTTCCATATCCTGAGCGCCGGCTTTGTCCAGCTCTGCCAGGAAGGCGTCATACACTTTATCGAAGTCTGCCGGTTTCGACAGGATGGCTTCAGGAATACGTTTGCGGATGATATCCTGTGTCTTCTTGTAGATTACCTGATATTGACCGTCAGTAGGAACCGGCAGGTTGTACAGGGCGCCTGTTTCTTTGATCGGGAATTCATCTTCTTTAGGGAACAGATCTTTCCATGTAGTAGCCTTGTAACCTGCAAGTGATTCCTTCTCAGCATCGGAGTAAGAAGCTACGATCTGTTCCGGGAAGCTTGTAGTGTAGTAGTTGCCAGTGGAATCCTTCACACCATCACCATAACGTGCACCGAAGATAAGGTACTGGCCAATCCCGGTTTTCTTCTGGGTGTTTGCGGTATCGTTAGCTAGACCATCGCTGATTTCAGGAAGAACTTCGCGTTTACCATCTGCATTTACAGTGTAGTGCGTGCCTTCAATACCCCAGGTTCTCAGAATCTGACCTTCATCGGAAGACATCCAGTCCAGCCATTTGATGATCCGGACAGGGTCTTTAGCTGCGGTAGTGATCGCAAGACCATAGCCGTCGATACCTGTCTGCATGAAGGAATGATCTTTATACTCATCAGACAGGGTTACAGGGAAGTGACCGTAAGTATACTCATCTTTACCGGCTGCCTTCAGAGCATTCTCACCATCGGAGTATTCCCACTCCTGGGAGATCAGACCGAGTACACGGCCGCTGGCGACTTTAGCTTTGTATTGATCGTCTTTTTGTACGAAGGTATCCTTATCAAGCAGACCTTGAGCGTACATTCCGTTCAACCAGCGGAAATATTCTTTTTCTGCCGGACGTTTGTAGTGCAGCTGTGCTTCATATGTTTCAGGATCTACATAGTACTCGCCATCATCCGGTGCACCTGTTGTAGTGAAAGCCGGGTTTGTAACTGTGATCATGATTTTCCAGTCATCAGCGTTCAGCGTCAGCGGAATGGTAGGCTGGCCGTCGGTTTCCGGATGCAGAGCCACATAATCCTTCAGCACTTTCTCATAATCTGCCAGTGTTTTCACTTCAGGATAGCCTAGCTCCTTCAATACGCGGTGTTGAATTTCAAATCCGCCTGTAGCGTCGAAGGCTTGTTGGCCTACACCCATATTCGTAGGAATCTGATAGATCGCTTGGTCATCCAGGCTGTATTTCAGACGGCCCATGTTTTCGCCGTAGACCTTCTTGAGGTTCGGAGCATATTTATCAATCAGTTCCGTCAAATCAATAATCAGGCCGGCATCCACCAGGGTGCTCAGATTTCCTTTGGCGAAGATCAGATCAGGCACGTCGCCGCTGGCAGCCATCATCGGGATTTTTTGGTCGCCGCCGCCGCTGCCTACATCAAACTCAGCATCAATAGTAACACCTGTTTTTTCAGTAATGGCTTTACCGACTTCATCCTGCATTTTGTTCCAGTTCGGACTGGCGTCACCGCCGAAGAAAGAGATCTTGAACGGAGAGGTATCTAATGCGGTATCATCTGCTGCTGCATTAGTCGCTGCAGGTGTGTTTCCTGTGTTGTTAGATGTCGTGTTGTTGGCCGCATTATTGTTATTGCCTCCACAACCGGCGATCAGCATAGAGCTCATAAGCATGAGTGTAAAGATTGTTTTGGTACTCTTGCGATTCATTGTATATCCCCCTTGTAAATTAGTATGTTTCATCTATGCATATCAGGATAGACCTGAATATACCATTGTGAACGCTTGCAAAACTACTATAAATATAAATTCCACTATTTAACAATAACCCTGAGATTGGATAGCCGCCTGATCCTGCACTGAACCAGGCAGCTGTTCCATTTCAATCTATTGCCAGGCTTACGCTTTAACTGCACCCAGCGTCATACCGCCTACGAAGTACTTTTGCAGGAACGGATATACAACCAGAATAGGTACAGTTACGACAATCGTAATCGCCATCTTGATCGATTCAGGTGAAATCTGCGCCATCTGCCGCGCCATATCGTTCGCATTCACCATGCCGCTGCCCTGATTGGTAGACGACAATACCTTCATCAGCTCATACTGCAATGTAGTCAAATGCGGCTTGTTACCGTTATACAGATACGTTGTGAACCATTCATTCCATTGGCCAACGGCCAGGAACAGCGCGATGGTTGCCAGTACCGGTTTACAGAGCGGCAGGATGATCTTATAGAAAATCATAAAGTCATTCGCCCCGTCCAGCTTGGCGGATTCCTGAAGAGCAAATGGCAGCCCGTCCATAAAGGAACGGATAATGAAGACGTTAAATGCGGAAACCATACCCGGAAGGACGTAAATCCAGAACGTTCCGATCAGATTCAAATCTTTCATCAGGATGTACATAGGCACCATACCGCCGGAGAAGTACATCGTCAGGGCCAGGAAAGTCGAGATGAATTTTCTCGCTCTGAATTCCGGACGGCTGAGCGTAAAGGCCAGCATGGAAGCACTGATCAGACCCAGAAGTGTACCTGAAAGGGTACGCAGAATAGATATCTTGAAGCCCTGAATCAGGCCGGTATAGCTGAAGATCCGCTGGTAATTCTCAAGCGTCCAGGCTCTCGGGAAGATATAGATGCCGCCCCGAACGGTATCTGTAGATTCATTGAAAGAAATCGCCAGTACGTTCAGGAAGGGATACAACGTCACAATCATAATTAATGTAAGTGCAGTGTACAGAAAGATGTCGAATGCACGCTCACCTTTTGTCATTTGAAATGCTTTGCCACCCATTTATGTTCCCCTCCTTACATAATGCTTTCTTTAGTGAATTTCTTCATCAGACCGTTAGCCGTGAACAGCAGGATTACACTGACTACTGAGGTGAACATGCTTATTGCAGTACCATAAGAGAACCGCATGATCTGAATACCATACTTAAGCGCATACAAATCCAGCACTTCCGAATAATCGGTGACCAGGTTGTTCTGCAGCTGGAACTGCTTCTCGAAGCCGATACCGACCAGATGACCGATATTCATAATGAGCAGCACCATAACGGTTGAACGGATACCCGGCAAAGTAATATTGAACACTTGCTTAATTCTTCCCGCACCATCCACTTTTGCCGCTTCGTACAGCTCTTTATCAATCCCTGTAATCGCTGCCAAATAGATGATTGCACCCCAGCCTGTTTCTTTCCATATATCGGATGCAGTTAAAATTCCCCAGAAATATTTACCTTGGGCCATGAACTGGATCGGCTCATCAGTGATATGAAGCCACATCAGCAAATCGTTCACGATTCCTCCGTCGATTGCGAGTGTCTTGTAGACAATCCCGCCTACAACGACCCAGGAGACAAAGTGAGGCAGATAAGATACCGTTTGAACCGTTCTCTTGAAAATACTCCCCCGCAGCTCATTGAGCATGACTGCAAACGTAATTGGAACCACGAAGCCAAAGATCAGTCCGAGAACGCTCATTGACAGGGTATTTCTTAATACGAGATAGAAACGTTCGTCTTGGAACAACTCCTTGAAGTTATCCAGTCCGACCCACTTCTGTTCGCCGAATGACTTAGCCGGCTTATAATTTTGGAATGCCATCAACCATCCCCATATGGGCACATAGCTGAAAATAAATACCCAGATCACGAATGGAAGAGACATCAGATATAAGTACTTTTGCTGCAGTACGCTTTTCCAAAATCCACTATTCCGTTTCGCAGGTGGGCGGGGGGTTACGCTTTCATTTGCTGTAACACCGTTTTCAGTGAGCGCTTTCACGATCATTATTCCCCCTTCGTTTTTATAGTCTTATCTTACCGCAGCACCCCGGGAGAGAATACCCAACAGATTTCACGTAAAATCCTGTCTAAATTAGAGATTCTCCCAGGCCGCGCTGCTTAAGACTTGAACTCGCTTTCAACGGGAATAGAAAACGCTATCTCGGTGCCTTCACCTGATCGGCTTGTAATTCTCAGACCATGCTCCTCTCCGTAATATAGAGTCAGTCTCTGATGCACATTGCGCAGGCCGATCCGTCCCCGTTCCTCTTCCTCCACTTTGCTAATCACATCCACGATCTCGGACAGTCTTTCCTCCTTCATGCCGATGCCGTCATCTGTCACAAGCACCTGAACCTCCTGGTTCTCATCCAGCGTTATACTGACATTGACATGAACGGTACCTTGCTTATTCTCCAGCCCGTGGACTACGGAATTCTCTACAAGCGGCTGGATAATGAGCGGCGGGATCATGATTTCAGCTGCTCTAGGGTCAAATTTAATCTCATACTCCAGCCTGTCCTCATACCGGAATTTCTGGATCTCCAGATAAGAGCGGATCATCTCTACTTCTTCCTTGATCGGCGCCCGTTCGCGGCCTACTTCGAGGTTCTTGCGCATAAGCTTACCAAGCAGTCTGACGATGTTCGCAATCTCCTTCTCGCCCTTAAGATGCGCATTCATGCGGATCGATTCCAGTGCGTTGAACAGGAAATGCGGATGGATCTGGCTCGCCATCATCTTTAATTTGATCTCCCGCTGGGCGATCTCCAGTGCACTGTTCTTCTCATTGCTCTCAATAACCTGGGTGATCAGCCGGTTAATACTTGCCACCATGTAATTGAATTGCCGCGACAGCTGGCCGATCTCATCCGTCCCGTCAATCCGGGAGACGATATTCAGATTGCCAAGGGCTACCTGATTCAGCTGGCGGCTCAGGCGCAGCAGACGGTTGGTAGTCAGCAGGGAGATGGTGTATACAAACACAAGGGCAACCAGCAGCACACCAATAACGATCAGGAGGCCCAGCTTACTGACATTATTGGCATCGCTCAGAATGCTTTTCGTTTCAAATATAGAGATAATCTTCAGCTTGCTGCTGCTCAGCTCAGGAGACATTTCATCAATAATGACGTAAGAATCCTTGTCCTTCACCCTGGTTTTGAGCACACCCTTGGATTGCAATTGCACATCAACACCAATGTCAAAATCATCCACTGTGCTGCCTACAAGCTGCGGATCATTGGCCGACACAATATAACCCTGCTCATCGATGATTAACGTATCGAACGGCTCCTGGTAGAGCATCTGATTCAGTTCATCCTGAGAAACCTGCACCATCAGTATTCCGGATTTGCCGGATTCCCGGTAGTACACCTGACGGATCAGGCTGAGCTTGTTGATCGTCCCTTTGGGGCTGTTGAAATATTTCTCCTTGTCGGGAATATACATCCAGTAAATCTCTCCGGACTGCATGGCCTTCTTGTACCAGGCTCTCGACTCCAGCTCCGGAGTCAATGGCGCAATCGACATATCATCAACCAGGCTCGGATTATCAATGAAAAAGCGGATATTAGAAATTTCCCGGTACCGCAGAACATACACACGGATATCCGTGTAATTCAAATAAGCCTTTGTAAGCGCCAATGGATCCGGGTAATGCGTAGTGACCAGCTGCTCAAGCTCCTCGTCAAAATAGAGCAGATTAGAAATATCCGTCGGAACACGCAGCTTGCTGGACAATTGGCTTTTGATCTTCTCCACGTTGTTGGTGGCCTGATCAATCGCTCTGTTCAAGGCTCCCTCACGAAAATAGTTTGTAAGAATAATACCAACAATCAGCACAGGTATCATGACGACAATAATGTAGAAAAAAATCAGCTTATATTTCAGCTTCATATTATTGATCATTCGCACCAGCTTCTTAATAACACTTCCCCCTTCCGTTCAATGGAAAACAGGCTGCTCCTCTTATCCTCTGCAGATAGGGAACAGCCTGTATATCATAAGCCTCACGCTGAACGTTCGGCAAGTTCACAGTTCTAACCGCCCATGCTGCTCGCGGGCCTGCCCGGCAGCCGGGATATTAATTCTCTTTGCGGTAGGCCGACGGGGATACTCCGACATATTTGCGGAACTTGGCATTAAAATAATCGGAGTTCATATACCCGACCCGCTCTGCAACCTCATAGACCTTCATGCCTTGGGTCAGGAACTGCTTGGCTTTCTCAATTCTGACTTTATCCAGATACGTGTTGAAGTGTTCTCCCACCTGATTCTTGAACATTTTGCCCAAATACGCGCTATTATAGTTGAAAATTTCGGAAAGCGAGCCCAGCTTCAAATTCTCATTATAGCGGCGCTGGATCAGGTCTGTGATCCGCTTGATTTCATCTCCGCGCCCGCCGCTGCCGATCAGCCCGGAAATTTGCTCCATAAAAGCTGATACCAGCTGCTCCACATCATGCAGGTTAGCACTGCTGTACATTTCACCCATAGGCGAGGCTTGACCGGCAATCAGTGCACGGATGTCCGGATTTGCTGCCTCCAGGCGGGCAATGGTACTGCTGACAATCCGCATCAGGTTATCCTTGATATAAGTTTCTTCGCGCCGGGCATGAACCAGCTGGCGGACAATTTGCCCTATAAGCCCGCGGGCCACCTCACCGCTTCCGGCTTCAACAGCAAGCAGCAGCTGTACCTCCACATCCCGCTCCGGGTCCGGCTCCTCCTCGAATTCTCCGGTCCTCTTCAC
The DNA here is from genome assembly GCF_000802655.2 of Paenibacillus sp. IHB B 3415. NCBI lineage: Bacteria > Bacillati > Bacillota > Bacilli > Caryophanales > Paenibacillaceae > Paenibacillus > Paenibacillus sp. IHB B 3415. The sequence continues at coordinate 12,679 of NZ_JUEI01000095.1, forward strand.
GGGTTCATTCCAGTTATCCGGCTTCCCGCTGAGCAGCGTGTCCTTCTGCCCGAAAAAAGCATCGTCCAGCCGGGCACGTGCTGTGGCGAACGACAGGAACGCCTCTTCCGGGCTGCCGGCTGCACCGCCTGCTGCCGCCTGAAACTCCAGTCCTTCCTTCGCTGTAATATAATGCAGCTCCTGCCATAGCGACTCCCGGGCACTGTCATTTGCAAGCGGTTCCTTCAAAAGAATCCCCATATACGGGGGAAGCGTAAAGAATAAGCCGCGCTCTTCCTCTTCCAGCCAATGCCGCTCCATCAGGCTCTTCACCTGTTCCTCACGGCTGTCTTCCCCTTTGTTAAGCCCTTTCAATTCCAGCAATATCACTTCGCAGCTGCATCCTTCAAGACCCAGCTGAGCCGCAGCCTCTGCGGAAGCCTCTCCGCCTTCCTTCGGCTGCAGCAGCTCGCGCAGCAGCACTTCGGCGGTCTTCGCCGGCTCCCCGGACTGCCATTCGATCATCCGTTCTTCCAGGCTTATCTTCTCACGCAGCTCCTGCAGATAGGTGATCAATTCCTCCTCATCAACCGGCTTAAGCAAGTAACCGTCGATATGGTAGGCAATCGCCCGTTTGGCATATTCAAAGTCAGCATAGCCGCTAAGAATCAGCACATGGCAGTTAGGGCTCTCTTTGCGGAGCTCAGAGATCAGTTCCAGACCGTCCATCCCGGGCATGCGGATATCTGCAATCACAAGGCCGGGTGCGAGCGCCTGGAACTTGTCCAGTGCTTCGTATCCGTTCGCCGCTGTTGCCACTACAGTATAGCCCTCTTCTTCCCAGGGAATCAGCGTCCGCATCCCTTCTCTTAGCTTGGGCTCATCATCTACAATCAGTACCTTGATCAATATGGGTTCACCCCCTCATTTAAAAAGAAAACAGCTGCCACCCTGTGAGGAATGGCAGACATTAAGTGCTGGATATACGACTGTATTGATTGAACTAGAGATAATTCCAATGGAGACTGCGGCCGTAACTGCGTGGATTTTGAACTTCCGGCCGCTGCCCGTCTGCAGATTTCTTGATTTGTACCGCTGTTCGCGGTTGAAATCCGCAGACTGATGATGCTTCCGGAGCGAGCTTTCCTGCGGAAAGCTTTCAGGCGGACGCTACCGCTCCTACAGTTTCAATCCACTCCGTCACTCTCATCTTCTTATTGTCTTTTAATACTCAAAATTATACAGGTGGTTATTTAACTCTTTATGTGATTGATTATAGTTTACACAATTTTATTTACGATACAAAGCCAGCTTCTCATTCAGTTCGCGGGTCTGGCCGTAAACATCCTGGTACAAGGCGAAGATACCGTCGTAGATTGCAGCCTGCTCTGCATTAGGAGTGTAGGTTTCAGCCGGACGGATGAAGGCTTCCGCGCACGCTCCCAGCGATTCAAACCAGCCGACACCGTAAGCAGCCAGCATCGCCGCGCCCATAGCCGGACCTTGCTCGCTCTCCAGCTTGATGATCGAAGCGCCGAAGATATCGGCCTGCATCTGCAGCCAGGCTTCATTCTTGGCGCCGCCGCCGATCGCCACCACCTCGGTGATCTCTTTGCCGGATTCACGTACAATCTCAATCGATTCACGCAGCGAGAAGGTGATGCCTTCCAGCACAGCGCGTGTAAAGTGGGACAGTGTATGGCCGGAATCCATGCCGATGAAGCTGCCGCGGATGTTCGCATCCGGATGCGGTGTACGTTCTCCGCTGATATACGGTGTGAACAAGAGGCCGCTGCTTCCGGCCGGGATATCATTTACGCCCTGGAGCAATTCGTCGAAGCTCTTCTCAGCGGCAAAAGTCTCCTTGAACCAGGTCAGACTGTGGCCCGCCGCCAGTGTAACGCCCATGATATAGAAGGCATCCTTCTCACTATGGTTGAAGAAATGGACTTTGCCTTCAAGGTTAAGATCCTTGTTGCTCTCATAAGACAACACGACTCCGGAAGTACCGATGCTGCACATCGTCCGGCCTTCACCCAGAATTCCGGCACCCAGTGCGCCGCAGGCATTGTCTGCACCACCGGCGAACACCTTGGTGGAAGGCAGCAATCCGGAAGCTTCGGCAATCTCCGGAAGCAGGGTTCCGGTCTGCTCGAAGGATTCCACAAGTCTAGGGCAGATAGAGAGCGGCAGACCGAAGGCTTCGGCAATCTCCGGGCTCCACTCCTTGGAGCCTACGTCGAGCAGCAGGGTTCCGGCTGCGTCTGAATAATCCATAGCATAGTCACCGGTCAGGCGGTAACGCACATAATCCTTCGGCAGCAGGAACAGCTCAGCCTGCGACATTACCTCCGGCTCGTTCTCTTGAACCCATAGAATCTTCGGAAGCGTGAAGCCTTCCAGCGCGCGGTTTCTGGCAATTTCGATCAGCTTGCCGCCAAGCGTCTTCTCAATCTTGCGGCACTGGGCTGTTGTGCGTGTATCGTTCCACAGGATCGCCGGACGCAGAGCCTTACCTTCGCCGTCAACCAGCACCAGTCCATGCATTTGACCGGAGAAGCTGATTCCATCCACTTGCGAAGAATCTACACCGGATACCTCCATCAGCCGCTTCAGGCTGACGATCGTTCCTTTAACCCAATCCTCCGGATTCTGCTCACTCCAGTTCGGCTGGGGTCTGCTGAGCGGATAAGCCTCAGAGTGCTCGAACGCAACTTTGCCCTGGGGATCTACCAATACAGTCTTCACTGCGCTGGTTCCGAGATCGACACCGATTACATATTTCATAGTTATCCTCCTAAAAGTTATATGAAGCATTACTTCTATTGGAACATCTCCGCAATATAACTCGCCTCGTAAGCATAATCTTAAGTTTTGCGAGCTTCTGCTTCCTGAATTCACTTCAAGCAAAACTCGCTTCGTAAGCATCTGCTTAATTATATGAAGCATTAACCCTATTACTGAAGCCTGTGCATAGCTGATACGTAAGCCGTTTGAAAAAGTACTTTCCACCGAAGGTGCGGCGGCTGCCATTCCTGCAATAGATTTCCCCAAAATCGGCCGATAATCGTGAGCTATTGCACAAAATACATTCATATAGCCATTCTCCGCCGTGCACATCTATTCTCCACCAATAAAAAGGGGCTGCCGAAGAATGCTCTCTTCAGCAACCCCCGTTGCGTTTATCCTCTGATGAATCTGCGGCAGCTGCCGCAAATCCGGTGCAGTCTTACTCTACTGTCAGGATGTACTGGTTAAGTGTAGCTCTCAGCAGTTCCTGGCGTCCGGACTTGTTCGGACGCGGGTTTTCGTTGTTCAGTGCATAGTCAGCAAGCGAAGCGAGTGTCGCTTTGCCGGATACGATGTCCGCACCGATACCTTCATTGAAGCTGCTGTAACGCTCAGCAATGAAGTTCTCGAATACGCCGTCTTCCAGCAGCTTAGCAGCTACCTTCAGACCCTTGGCATATACGTCCATACCGGAGATGTGTGCCAGGAACAGATCCTCAGGCTCGAAGGACGGACGGCGTACTTTGGAGTCAAAGTTGATTCCGCCTTTGCCCAGACCATCGTTCTTCAGTACTTCGTACAGAGTCAGAGTAGAATCGTAGATGCTTGCAGGGAATTCATCGGTATCCCAGCCGAGCAATGGATCGCCCTGGTTCGCATCAAGCGATCCCAGCATGCCGTTGATACGGGCTACGTGCAGCTCATGCTCGAACGTATGGCCGGCCAGTGTGGCATGGTTAGCTTCAAGGTTCAGCTTGAAGTGCTTATCCAGGTTGTACTTCTGCAGGAATGCGATACAGGTTGCTGCATCGAAGTCATATTGGTGTTTGGTAGGCTCTTTCGGTTTAGGCTCGATCAGGAACTGGCCGTCGAAGCCGATTTCCTTAGCATAATCAACAGCCATGCTGAACAGGCGGGCAATGTTGTCCTGCTCAAGACTCATATTGGTGTTCAGCAGCGTTTCGTAACCTTCACGGCCGCCCCAGAATACATAGTTGTCAGCGCCCAGACGTTTACCCACTTCCAGACCTTTCTTCACTTGTGCAGCAGCGTGTGCGAACACATCAGCGTTGCAGGTAGAGCCTGCACCGTGCATGTAGCGCGGGTTGGTGAACATATTAGCTGTGTTCCACAGCAATTTTTTGCCGGAAGCCTTCATGCCTTGTTCAAGGATATCTACGATTGTATCGATGTTGCTGTAGAATTCACGCAGGGACGCGCCTTCAGGAGCGATGTCCACATCATGGAAGCAGTAGTACTGCAGATCCATCTTCTCCATGAATTCGAATGCTGCTTCTGCACGGGCTTTCGCCTTGTCTAGCGTGCTGAGCTTATCCCAAGCGCGGACTGCAGTTTCAGCGCCGAACGGATCGGAACCGCCAGCTGTTAATGTATGCCAATATGCCATTGCAAATTTCAGGTGCTCTTCCATAGTTTTGCCGGCAACGATTTCTTTAGGGTTGTAGAATTTGAATGCGTAAGGGTTAGTGGAACGGCTTCCCTCGTAAGAGATCTTGCTCACTGTTTCAAAATAAGCCATTTGTAAAATCCTCCTCGATATTTTGCTTCGCCCGCAAGCGTTTACAGCAACATCTTATCACATCTTCAGGACTTTGTATATTGGTTAAACAAAGTTTTTGAGAACTTTTATTTGGCCTGTTTTTTATTCTGTGCCGGGCAGAGCAGCCTCTCTCTTCTCCCTTTATTTTCACCTGATGATGCTGAACATAAAGTACCCTCCGGCAGTGCAGCCTATGCGTATAATTGTAATTTCCCCGCCTCACCCGGACGTTAATCTAGTTGCTTTTTGCCGCTCTTCATTCTAGACTAAATGGCATACCTTCTCCGCGTAAACGCTGCTTCAAGGCTTATTGCATTACGTATGCGGGAAAACCGAAACCTATAAGCACCGCCCTGATTGAGTGCCTTCCTCATTATTATGTGCCGTGCTCAGCAGGCCGGATAGTCTTATATTTCAAAAAAGGAAGTGTGCTTCTTGAAAGTTACCGGTGATCAGGCGCTGGTCAAAAAAATCAACAAATCGATTATTTTACATACGATCCGTATGCAGTCCCCCGTATCCCGGGCCAAAGTGTCCGAAATGACAGGTCTTAACAAGGCTACGGTCTCCAATCTAGTCGCCGAGCTCTGCGGGCAGGAGCTGGTTACCGAAGCCGGTCCCGGAGAATCCAGCGGGGGACGCAAGCCGCTTATGCTGCATTTCAACGAAATGGCCGGAAGCGTTATCGGGATCGAGCTGCGCGTTAAACAGCTTAAGGCCGTGCTCTGCAATCTGGGAGGCGGTATTCTTCATGAACGGGATTGTGCGCTGGAGGCCCACGACTTCCCTTATGTACTGGGGCAGATGCAGCAGATGATCTCGGAGCTGATTGCCGAGGCGCCTCCTTCGCCCTATGGCATTGTCGGCATCGGAGTCGGCGTGCCGGGAATGGTGGATGAACACGGAGTCGTCCTGTTTGCCCCCAACCTTGGCTGGGAAATGGTCGATCTGCGGTCGATTCTGGAAAGCGCCTTCGCAGTTCCGGTCACCATTGACAATGAAGCCAATGCCGGGGCACAAGGGGAGCTGAACTTCGGGGCGGCGCGAGATGTGCGCCATCTGCTGTATATCAGTGCTGGCTCGGGGATCGGGTCCGGAATCATCATCGGCGGAGAATTGTATAAGGGCGCACGCGGATACGCCGGGGAGACCGGGCATATGACGATTGAGGCGGAAGGCAAGCCCTGCAGCTGCGGCAGCCGGGGCTGCTGGGAGCTCTATGCTTCGGAGAAAACGTACGATAATCCCGGCCTTTCCCTGCCTGCCCGCACCACGACCGAACTGGTGGCGTATGCGCTGGAGGGGCAGCCGGATACCCTGCGCCATTTTGGCTCCATCGGGGAATATCTGGGCATCGGGGTCACTAATCTGATCAACAGCTTCAATCCGGAGCTGATTGTCATTGGGGGAGCTTTGTCTGAAGCTGAACCGTGGCTGGGCGAGCCGCTGCGCCGGGTAGTAGCCGAGCGTACGCTTCCTTACCACAAGCAGCAGCTTGAGATCACTTTTTCCAGGCTGGGAAGCCGCGGAACGATGATTGGCGCAGGCTTTTCTGCGGTCATGCACTTTCTCGGCAACATCCGGGTAACCCTATAGACAAGTTGACAAGTAGAAACGGGGGGCGGCCCTTTTTTTTTGGGGGGGGCACCCGTTTTAGAGAGAAATAGAAGGATGATTTTAGCGTAGAACATATAAGCTCTTATATTTTCGTAAAATTGCCGCATTTGCAGCAGCATTTCCTGCACTAAAAGGAATAGCAATCCTATATAATAAGGATATACGTGTGACATTTATCACCATACCCCTTTTTCTGAATGGAGAGAGCGTCCATGACCTATGTTGATACGTCAGATATTTCGGCGAAGATGTTCATCACCGTGCTGCTGCTGCTGCTTATTATCGCCCCACTCATCAGCCTTGGCGTCCTGCGCCTGTTCCAATCGAGGAAGAAATCCGGATTCATGCTTATTAGCAGCGGCATTGCCGTATATGCTGTTTTTCAAATTGTCATGTCGTTTACTCATACTTAGCCTAGCGGCCTCCAAAAGGGGTCCACGCTTGCAAGACAGCGGTATCTTGTATACCCTTCATGTATCTGTTCTAGCAGGAAATACAAAAAGCAGCCTGGATTCAATGACTGCTTTTTGATATATCCGTTGTTCCCCTGGTGCGCAGTACACACTCAAACCGCTCAACCCCCGGATATTTTTCTCCCAGACTGTGAATCTCAAACCCTGCCTTGCTATAAAAGCCTACCGCATCCTGATCCGTTTCTGCCCTCAGCAGCTCTACCTGCTCCCAACCGGCAATTTCTGCGATCATGTTGCTGCCAAGTGTTCGTCCGCGCCACCCCTTCTGGACAGCCAGATGTCTGATCTCCACCTCATGTGCAGCAGCGCAGCTGATTCCTGTGATTCCGGCCAGTTCCCCGTTAATGAAGCAGCCAAACAGCTCACAGCCCTCCGCAGCAAGGTATCTCTTCAACTCTTCGTTAACTCTCTGATCATCCGCCCACATACATTCTGCGAGCAGGCTCTTCACCGCATCGCTGTCCCAGTAATTCTTTAAGCTGATTAACAATTCACCCTTCTCCTCTCATTCAGGACAACGAAAAACCGCCTCCGGAGGGAAGCGGCTACTGTATTCTCCTTAAGTCCGGCCAGCTATTCCTTAAATCGTAGCCAAAGCCTTGTCGAACTTGGTTTTGTTCATGCCGACGATTTTGAACTCACCGATAACCGTAATAGGAACAGCTCTCATTCCCATATCCCATACCTGCTGTGCATAATCATCGTTCTGCTCGATGTTGCGCTCTTCGTAGGCTACACCTTTATCGTTCAGGAAGCTCTTCACCTGACGGCAATGCGGACAATTGGTTGAAGTGTACACAATTACATTCTCCATAGTATGATCTCCTCCTAATTTGTAAGTATAAGAATCTGTGATCTATTGTAGCACCGGAGTGCCTTCTATTCCAAATGGAATCTTACAGAATAACCGCGCTGTGCTCCAGGCTCTCGATATATTTCTCGGCATCCATCGCCGCCATACAGCCGCTGCCTGCAGCCGTAATCGCTTGTCTGTAACGGGTATCCTGCACGTCACCGCAAGCAAACACGCCGGGAATATTCGTCTCGGAGGTTCCGGGATTCGACACAATGTAGCCGTTAGCATCCGTAGTGATTTGTCCGCCCAGGAAAGAAGTATTGGGATGATGGCCGACAGCTACGAATACACCGCTGGCTTCAATGAATTCTTCTTCACCGGTCTCATTGTTAATCACCTTCAGGCCGGTTACACCTTTGTCGCCGGCAATAACTTCAACTGGTGTACGGTTAAGGCCCCAGGTAACTTTGGCATTGTCACGTACACGGTCCTGCATAATCTTGGAGGCACGCAGCTCTTCGCGGCGGTGCACCAGGGTTACCTTTGACGCGAATCTTGTCAGGAAGCCCGCTTCCTCCAGCGCCGAATCGCCGCCGCCGACAACCACGATTTCTTTGCCGCGGAAGAAGAATCCGTCACAGGTTGCGCAAGTGCTGACACCGCGTCCGATATTATCCTGCTCCCCGGGAATCCCGAGATATTTCGCTGTAGCGCCGGTGGAAATAATCAATGTATCTGTAACCAGTGTGCCCATGCCTTCAACATTCAGCTTGAACGGACGTTCGCCCAGCTCTACACTGTTCACCCAGCCGGTAACGAACTGTGCTCCGAAACGTTCAGCCTGCTTGCGCATATTGTCCATCAGATCCGGACCCAAGATGCCTTCCGGGAATCCTGGGAAGTTCTCGATCTCTGTTGTAGTCGTAAGCTGTCCGCCTGGCTGCGGACCTTCAATAACGAGCGGGCTCAGGTTCGCCCTGGCCAAGTATATGGCAGCCGTCAATCCGGCCGGTCCAGTACCTACAATAATTGATTTGTACATGATTATATCCTCCTTGAGATGGACGGCAAAGACGCCATTTCTTAATTAAAATTATTATAATGTAGTATTTATTATGATCATCTCAAGGGAATATGTCAATATGCCAGACACGGTGAAAACGTTCCTATTTTGTGAACAATTCAATTTTAAGCAATTAAATATTTGGCAGGGCCGGTTAAACGGTCTTTCCGGCTTTTTTTAGCGCAAAAGACGCAATCCGTTAAGGATTACAAGAATGGTGCTGCCCTCATGGCCCACCACGCCAAACGGCAGCGCGATCCCCTGCACAAAGTTACTGATCATCAGTGTAGCGATTACGGTCACTGCAAAAATCATATTCTGCTTCACAATCCGCTGCGTGCGGCGGGCCAGGGCAATTGTAGAAGCAATCTCCTCGATATTATCGTTCATCAGCACCACATCGGCAATCTCCAGCGCGGCTCCGCTGCCTTTCATGCCCATCCCCATACCAACCGTTGCTGTAGCCAGCGCAGGCGCATCATTAACACCGTCACCCACCATAATCACATGGCCGTATTGTTCACGAAGCGTTTTGATATGCGATACCTTATCTTCCGGCAAAAGACCAGCGAATACCAGGTCCACTCCGGTCTTCCCGGCTATCACCTGTGCGGTGGCCTCACGGTCCCCGGTAAGCATCGCTACCTTAATGCCAAGCTCCTGCAGCTTGCGCACCGCCTTCTCCGCCTGGGGACGCACGGTATCCTGCAGCGCAATCATTCCGGCGATGGTGTCTCCGGCGAGAATCAGCGAAACCGTCTTACCTTCCCGCTCCAGCTGGCTGCGCAGCGTTCTCCAGTATTCCGAATCCCCCTGCGGTGCATTACCGTGCACTTCATCCAGCAGATTGGACTTGCCGATCCGCCACAGCTGGCCGTTAATGGTCCCCTCAATCCCCCAGCCGGTAACCGATTTGCTCTCTTCGATGTCATGCAGCTCTACCTGCTCAGCTTCAGCAAGCGCAACAATCGCTTCCGCGAGCGGATGGCCGGACAGCTTCTCAATCGAAGCACTGACGGCCAGCAGCTCTTCGCGTCCATACCCTTCTCCGGCGATGAAATCCGTGACCTGCGGAACCCCTTCCGTCAATGTACCCGTTTTGTCAAAAGCAACTACAGAGGTGCGTGCCATATTTTCCAGGTGGACACCGCCTTTGAAGAGAATGCCTTTGCGCGCACTCTTCGAGATGGCCGACAGCATGGCCGGCATAATGGAGGATACGAGTGCACACGGAGAAGCCACTACCAGGAAGACCATTGCTTTATAGAAGGTATTGCTCCAGCTCCAGTCCAGCAGAAACGGCGGCAAAGTGATCAACAGGGCCGTTGCAGCTACTACAACGCGGGCATAGACCGATTCAAGCCGTTTGATAAAACGCTGTGAATCCGGCACTTCATTCTCTGCTTCTTCAACCATCCGGATGATCTTGGCGAACAAGGTATTCTCTGCCGATTTGGTAACTTCAATATATAGCGGGCCTTCACCATTCACTGTACCGGCGAACACTTCACTTCCGGCTGCTTTGTCTATGGGAAGCGATTCTCCGGTAATGGACGCCTGATTGACGGAGGATTCCCCCCGGCATACCTTGCCGTCAGCAGGGATAAGCTCCCCGGGACGGACCAGCAGCAGATCTCCGATGGCCAGCAGATCAATCGCCACCTCATTCATAGCCCCCTGCTCAATGCGTACAGCCGTGGCAGGTTTGAGCGCCAGCAGCGAGGAGATATCTTTCTTACTGCGCTCCATCGTGTAGCTCTCCAGCGCTCCGCTCAGCGCAAAGATGAAGATCAGCATCGCGCCTTCATTCCAGTAACCGATGGAAGCTGCGCCTAGAGCCGCGGCAATCATCAGCAGATTGACATCCAGATCGCGCTCCTTGACCAGCGTCTCCACGCCTTCCTTCGCCTTGATCCAGCCGCCTATCGAATAGGAGATCACATAGAGGATAACGGATATCGTCTCAGACCAGCCGCTGGCGGCCCAGGCGATCAGCATCATCAGCCCGCTTCCGAGCGCTGCCTGCATTTCGGCATTTGAGATCATAGCCAGCGGATCGAAGCGGCGCGGCTCCGGCATCCGTGGCTGCTTAGCCCCTCCTTGACGCGCGACGGATTTAGGCATTTCTTTCGAGGTTGCTTGCATCATAAATCACCTTCCTGATTGTAGTTGTATAAGAGGCACACTTGAGAATGAGAGCCAGAACGACGCTACTGAGAGTGAGAGCCAGAATAAGAGTCATCATGACGCAACTGAGAATGAGAGCCATTATTAAGACCCTTAAAATGACACATGCTGCCCCGGCTTAGCCGGGACAGCATGTTAAATGAGAATGATAATCATTGTTGCAATAATGCAACTATATTTCCTCAATGCAACTTATAGCTATACTATATCACGCCCGGCGGAAAAGTAAACCCGGAAACGAGCCTGTTTTTTCGGGAGGGTTGGCCTCCACCCTGGGCAAAGCCCGCGCGCGGGTTGGGGGAAGTTTGCGGAAATTATGGAGGCTGCAGAGAATGGCGCTGGTGATGCGAGCGAAAGGTGTGTGGAGTTTGCATAAGCCGGCTGCTGAGTGCTGTTATGAGAGTCCGCCCATATGATGCTATATAGAGTGAACTTAAGTATCTAACTTGCTGCATGGGCGGAACCCTTGGGTAGCAAGGGGTTCGTCCATTGGTTGTCCATCATTCTTAAGTTCATCTTATATAAGTGGAAAAACGTATCTTAATTCGGATGAATGGAGTGATTTCAAGCAAGCAATTGGAAAAAAGGCATTTAATTCGGTACATTTACCTTCATGGAGCTTATACGAAGCTATTTAAGTGCTGTTTATCCAACTGCTGTTTCAGCAGACGCTCTTCGTTCGTCAGCAAGTGGAGAAAATCAGACTATTTCCAGACGCCGCAGCATCCCGTGACGGAGAATTTAAGGATAATTGCTATTTCGAGGGATAAAAGAATGCCCCGCCATAATTCTGCTGGTGCAGCTGGCGGGACACTTTTGAGTATGCATTAAGCTCTGCCTACAACTATAGTAGAACCTCCACTTTCACCGAGCTACGATCCGGATAGACAGGCACTACCGTACCTGCCAGCAATTCACCGTCAACACGGATTTCCTTGACGCCTGTGCAGACACCGCTCTCGTTCTTCACGGTAATCTCATACAAGCAGCCGCGGAATCTCCGGGAAACGGAAAAGCCCTCCCAGGAAGAAGGGATGCACGGGTTAACCGACAGTCCGCCGAGTACGGGCTTAATGCCCATAATATACTGCGTAGCGGCTACATACATCCACGCAGCAGTTCCGGTCAGCCAGGATACATTCGCCAGCCCGAATCTGTCAGATTCCGGTCCGAACAGGTTGGAGGCATAGACGTACGGTTCCGCCTTATAGCGCCATAATCCGGCTTGCTCCATCGCAATATTAGGAATCAGCTGGCGGTAATATTTGTAGGCCTGATCTCCTCTGCCCAGCATGCATTCCGCAATAATCGCCCATGTATTGGCATGGCAGAAGACGGCCCCGTTCTCGCCTGTCCCCTTGTTGTAATTGGTCAATGGATCTGCGGGATCGGGGAAATTGGTAATGGACGGGTGCAGCTTCTTAATGCCAAGCTCCGTATCCAGAATGTCGCGGACACTGTCCATGGCCTGGAGCGCTTTATCAGGCTCTCCCATGCCGGACAGGGTCGCCCAGGTCTGGGCGTTAAGCCAAATCTGGGCTTCATCATGCTCAGCGGTGCCCAGATAACGTCCATCATCCATAACTGCCCGCCGGAACCATTGGCCGTCCCAGCCGAGCGTGTTCACCAGCCGCTTCTGCTCCTCGTACAGCCTGTCATAGTCCGCCGCATGCTCCGGATGACCGGCTGCCGCCGCCAGATCCTTCATGCGCAGCAGCACGGTTCCGAACTGCATCGCCGTCCAGATGCTCTCCCCTCTGCCCTCACGGCATACGCGGAACAACTGGTCATTCCAGTCCGAGCGGAGCATCAGCGGGAAGCCGTTCGGCCCCATCCGGGAGACGGTGAAGTCTACCGCACGCTTCAAATGATCATACAGCGGCGCTTCACCGCCATCATAGAAAGGCAGACTCTCCTGCAGGAATCCGGCATCGCCGGTCTCTGCGAGAATATCCCATACGGCCAGCGCCGTCCACAGGTGGTCATCGGAGTGAATACTGGTCACCGGGTCCCAGCCCTCATTCGGGAAAAAGTAATGATTCACATGCCCGTCCTGATACTGCTGCCCAAGCAGCAGGCGGACCTTGTCTTTGGCCGCCTCCGGATCTAATGGAGCTGCGGCCAATATATCCTGGGCGGTATCCCGGTAGCCTACTCCCCGGAATGTTCCCGTAGCATAGAACGAAATATTGCGCGAGAAAAGAAAGTTCCGCTGCGACTGATACGGATTCCAGATATTGATCATGCGCTGCGCATCTTTATCCGGCAATTCGCAGTTCCAGGCGCCCAGATAGCTGTCCCAGTTCTCCTTAAGCGCTGCAAAGGAACGAGTGACGAAATCCGTCTCCCGGGAATGGCCGATGGCCTGTTCGATCTCAGCCTCATTCATCGCCGTCCCCAGGAAGAAGTTCACGGTGCGGATCTCGCCGGGCTGCAGCCTCACTTGAACCTGAAGCGCTCCGCAAGGATCTCCGCCAAGTATTGTCGAGCCTGTACAGCCGCCCTGCTCAACCGCAGCCGGATTCGATTCACTGCGGTAGCTGCCGATGAATTCCTCCCGGTCCCCGTCATAACCGACCAGCGGCGCATCCGACATCATATAGACCAGCGGCGTCTCATCCGGCTTGGGCTGATTCTCAACTCCGTACTTGTAGATAAGGGCTTCCTTGTCATGATACTGCACCGACACCTGATGCTTGTTGTAGCATTGCCATTGCAGCTCACGCATGAATTCCATCATGCCAAACTCGGCATAGGCATACACGTTCAGCTCCTTGACCTCTGTACTATGGTTAGTCAGCGTCAAATTCCAGATCAGCGAGTTCTCGTAAGGTCCGACAAAATAAACGGTTTTTGCCGAAACTTCATCCTGCGCGGCTTCAAAGCGGGTATACCCCATGCCGTGGCTGCTCTTCCATTCCTGCGGCTTCTGAAAAGCCGGCTCATAGGTAGGGCACCAATAGCTGCCCGTCCCGGCATCCTGCAGGTAAATATAAGGGCCGGAGCGGTCGGTCGGCAGATGAAAGAAACGGTAGCGTGTAATCCGCCAGATCTGCGGAGATTTATAAAAGGCTAATCCGCCGCCCGCATGGGACAGCATGGTATGGAAGGTGCCGTTGGATAAATAGTTCAGCCATGGGGTCGGCATATCATGGCGCTTGAACTCTACCTCCTTCGCGTCATCGCGGAAGGTGAAATACTGGTCCAGCTCCTGCTCGCGGGCAAACGCGCTGCCCCCGGCTGCCGGCTTTGCAGCCTTGTTACTCTGTGTGCGGCCGGAATGGCCTGCCGGATGGATTGTTCCCGGTTGGTTCGTCATTAGTCTGGCTCCTCTCCATTTAGGATTACTCATTGCTTATTCTTATTGCTTATTTAGGCTCAACCTCATCCATTGTCATGCGGAACTCCAAATCATTCATATACGTGCCATCCGGGTTCAGGAAAACCATGCCGAAGGAGATATCCTCCCGGCCTCCCCGGACGATGGCAACCAGCCGGTTAATCCCGCTTGTCAGAGTGATCTCGCGCTCCGGCTGAGTCACATGCTGACCGTTCATATAGATCTCGTAAGCACATTCTGAGTTCACCCGCAGCCTGCCGGTCCGGATATCCGCAGGTTCCCCGGTGCCGGAGACGGGCGAAGGCAGATGCACGAAGCAGCTCAGAAACAGCGGACGGCCTTCCGGTGCCGGGATCAGCAGCGTTCCGTCTTCGCGCCGTTCTTTTTTCTTCATCCAGCCGTACAGGCCTTCACCCAGATTGTTCAGGGAGAATTCCGGGTCGGTATAGTAATCCTTCATGGCCTGATAATCGGTATACGGCGGACAGAACAGCGTCATCGCGGCTTCCACCGCCCACTGCGCATCTCCTTTATCCAGCTGCAGCAGCTCATCCGTGAAGGCGGCGCCCAGATTACCCAGCAGGCGGGTGTACAGCCTCAGGCTTTTGTCACTGCCCGGGTCGGTGAGCAGCTGCGAGTAGATAATCTCACCCTCGCCGACTGCCTGCCGGATCATAAAGGCTCCAGGAGCACAGGCCTTGCTGCGGTTCAGCTCGACCAGCGCCAGCCTGCTGTATTCCGCCGTATGCAACCCGGCGAAGTAATCCTTCCAGGCTGTGCCTTCCACGCTGGTGCACAGCACCTCCGCGCCTTGCACCTCCAGCCTGTGACCGGCCAGCTCCCGGTTGACCACGTCCCGGGGCGAGAGATGCACCTTGTCGAACCCGAACAGGTCGACAGGACTGATCCCGCGGACGGCGGCGTGCGTATAGTCCGCCGCCAGATGATAGGCCCCGTGCGGCGCTATACGCACGGGGC
>NZ_JUEI01000096.1:0-31227 GCF_000802655.2 Paenibacillus sp. IHB B 3415
CTCAAAAAAACCGCTCCCAGCAAGGGTTTGGAATTATGAAATTGTCTCTTATGGGCAGGAACTTATGAAAAGTTACCGGATCTCCGCCACAGAAAGCGGATGAATCGAAAAAGAGCGGGCCGGAGGTTAATCCGGTCCGCTCTTTGGCATATGCAGGGCTTTTCAGCATAACTGAGCTTATATCCCGCAGCCCACAGTGCCAGTTAAAGTAGGCTGCAGCCGTGCGATTTCCTCTGCTGACGGTTGTTTGCCGCTCGCAAGCCCGCTGGCAATTGACATCATCAGCTTGATCCGGTTAGCCTGATTCACGACGCTGACCCCGGCATCATAGTCGATGGCAACGATATTCGCGCCCGGATACAGCTCCTTCAGACCTTTAATCATGCCCCGGCCGGTAATATGATTCGGCAGGCAGGCAAATGGCTGAATACAGGCAATATTGTTCACGCCATTATCCAGCAGATCCATCATCTCCGCTGTCAGGAACCAGCCTTCGCCCATCTGGTTGCCTACAGAGACCAGGCGGCTTGCTTTCTCGGCCAGCCCATAAATATTCTCCCGGCCTTTGGCCAGTCCGGCTTGCTCCAGCGCCACTTTGACCGGCTTACGGTAAATCTCCAGATACGAGATCAGCATGGGATTAATATATCCCAGCCGTTTGCTTTTGCCGAATTGCTCGGCTTTGTAGATCGGATTATAGACACAATAGAAGATGAAGTCCAGGAAATCCGGCATTACAGCCTCTCCGCCTTCTGCCTCAATCATATCGATAATGCGGTTATTGGCGTCCGGATGGAATTTGATCAGTATTTCACCGACAATGCCCACCTTCGGCTTCACTGCCGGGTTAACCGCGAGCCGGGAGAACTCAGCAACGATCTCACGGCACAGCCGCTTGTACTCACGGAACGAGAAGTTCGAGAGGCTTTTCTTGCAGCGCTCCATTCCTCTGCGGAATAAGGCTCCGGCGCTTCCCGGAACGGTCTCATACGGTCTGAAGCGGTGCAGAAGACGCATCATCAGATCACCGTAGCAGGCCGCAGCAATCAGGCGGTTCGCCAGCTTCAGGCTGATCCGGAAGCCCGGCTGATTCTCCATTCCGGATGCATTCAGCGAAATGACCGGAATCTGCCCCAGATTCGAATCCTTCAGTGCCTTGCGCAGCAGGGAGATATAATTGGTCGCCCGGCAGCCGCCGCCGGTCTGTGACATGATCACGGCAGTCCGGTCCGGATCGTATTCCCCGCTCTTCAGCGCGGACAGCATCTGCCCGATGGTTACAATCGCCGGATAACAGGCATCATTGTTCACGTACCTTAGACCTTCCTCGGTCTCCTGCGGTCCGGTCGATTCCAGGATCTTCAGACGATAACCTGCGTCCTGGAACACCCGTTCAAACAGCTCGAAATGGATCGGTGACATCTGCGGAGCCAGAATGGTATAGGTTTCCTTCATTTCCTTCGTGAACGGCACATTTGCCTGCGTCTTGTACAGCAGCTGAGGCTGCACATCCCCCTTCTCCCGCTCACGCATAGCTGCCTGCAGGGAACGCAGACGGATACGTGCGGCCCCCAGATTGCTGATCTCATCAATCTTAATCAGCGTATAGACCTTGTTGTGACGTTCCATGATCTCCTGAACGGCATCGCAGGTGATCGCATCAATGCCGCAGCCAAAGGAAGTCAGCTGGACAAGCTCCAGATCGTTTCTTCCCGCAGCCAGCCGGGCCGCACGGTACATCCGCGCATGGTAGGTCCATTGGTTGACTACGCCTACGTCTCCTTCACTGTGGTCCAGATGGCAGACCGAATCCTCGGTCAGCACCGCAAGACCCATGCCGGTGATCATATCGGCTATGCCGTGATTGATCTCCGGATCAGCATGGTAGGGATGTCCGCAGAGCAGAATCCCCTTCGTCCCTGTCTCCGTGAGGAAGACCAGCGTTTCTTCGCCCTTCGTACGCACATCATTCTTCGCCCGATCAGCTTCAGCAAGTCCCGCCTGTACAGCTGCAGCGATCTCCTCCTTGGGAACATCGGCAAAGGTCTTCACCAGCACCCGCGTCAGCGCCGGAATATCATCGAAGGTCAGGAACGGACTGACTAGAGGAACCCCCTGCTCCTTCAAACCATCCATATTGTTGCGGATAACCTCCGGATAGGAGGCGACTACCGGACAATTGAAATGGTTCTGGGCCGCTTCATCTTCCTTCTTCTCAAAAACAACCGCCGGATAGAAGATGAAATTAACGCCCTTGCCGATCAGACTCTGCACATGCCCGTGGGCCATCTTCGCCGGATAACAGATGGACTCCGACGGAATGGTATCCATTCCGCTCTCATAGAGCTTCTTGCTGGACTTCGGCGACAGTACGGTCCGGTAGCGCAGAGAGGTGAAGAAGGTATGCCAGAACGGATAATTCTCGAACATATTCATCGTCCGCGGAATTCCTACCGTGCCCCGTACCGCCGCTTCTTCAGGCAATCCCTCATAATCGAAGAAACGTTCATATTTATACTGCATCAGATTCGGCAGCGTATTCTTCTCTTTCTTGCCGCCTGCCCCGCGCTCGCAGCGGTTCCCGGTCACGTGGAAGCTCTTGTCCGGGAAGCGGCTGATGGTCAGCGCGCAGTTATTGGCACAGCGGCTGCAGCGGCCGGGAGAGACTGAGTATTGGAATGTCTCCAGCTCTTCGGGTCCAAGAATAGTGCTAATTCCATCCGGGCCAGCCTGTTCTTTGGCAATCAGCGCACAGCCGTAGGCGCCCATAACGCCGGCAATATCAGGTCTGACCACGGTTCTCCCGGTCAACTGCTCGAAGGCCCGCAGTACGGCTTCATTGTAGAAAGTGCCGCCCTGAACAATAATATTGCGGCCCAAATCCTCAGGATTGCGGATTTTGATTACCTTTTGCAGGGCATTCTTGATAACTGAATAGGCAAGTCCGGCCGAGAGATCCGCCAGAGACGCGCCTTCCTTCTGTACCTGCTTCACCTTGGAATTCATGAACACGGTGCAGCGGGAACCGAGATTCACCGGCTTGACGGATTCGAGCGCCGATTGGGCGAACTCCTCAATGCCGAGCTCCAGCGCAGAAGCGAAGCTCTCCAGGAAGGAGCCGCAGCCTGCCGAGCAGGCTTCATTAAGCATCAGGCTGTCGATAGCGCCGCCGCGGATCTTGATGCACTTCATATCCTGGCCGCCGATATCGAGGATAAAGTCTACTTCCGGCATGAATTTGGAGGCCGCTTTATAATGCGCTACCGTCTCCACTTCGCCGCCGTCTGTCCGCAGTGCGGCCTTGACCAATCCCTCGCCGTAACCGGTAGCATAAGCTCCGGCGATGTAGCAGCCCTCAGGCAGAATCCGGTAGATTGCCTTCAGCGCATCCGTGACAGACTGCAGCGGGTTGCCTTTATTGCTTCCATAGGAAGTGTATAGAATCTCATCCGCCGAACCGGTAATCACCAGCTTTGTCGTTGTAGATCCGGCATCAATGCCGAGATAAACCGGTCCGCGATAGGCGGACAGCTCGGAACGCGGTGCCGTCGCTTGGCCGTGGCGGAGTCTGAACTGCGCCAGATCATCCGGAGTCTCAAACAGCGGTGCCAGCTCGGCATCCTCCGCACGGTCCAGCGAGAAGTCCACGGAAGCAATCCGCGAGATCCAGCGAGGCAGCGGCAAGAACAGGGGATCAGACTGAGCAAGCGCCGAACCGATCGCGACAAAATATTGCGAATGCTCCGGAAACAGTATATCGCCTTCCTTAAGTCCCAGCGTATCCGCAAAACGGTCGCGGAGTGCAGACAAGAACGTCAGCGGTCCGCCCAGAAAAGCCACACGGCCGCGGATCGGCCGTCCGCAGGCAAGTCCGCTGATCGTCTGGTTCACTATGCTCTGGAAGATGGAGGCCGCCACATCCTCGCGGCGTGCCCCTTCATTAAGCAGCGGCTGCACATCACTCTTGGCAAATACCCCGCAGCGTGAAGCGATCGGATAGATCCGCTCATGCTTCACTGCAAGCTCATTGAGCCCGCCGGGATCGGTCTGCAGCAGCGAGGCCATCTGATCGATGAACGCTCCGGTACCGCCTGCGCAGGCGGTATTCATCCGCTGCTCAATGCCGCCGCTGAGATAAATAATCTTGGCATCTTCACCGCCAAGCTCAATCGCTGTATCGCACTGCGGAATCCGTTCGCTGATCGCCTTGGTGCAGGCAATGACCTCCTGGACAAAAGGAATCTCCCCCAGTTTAGATAGTGATAAACCGGAGGAGCCGCTTACAGTGAGTGCCGCTTCGCTATCCGGGAACCGGTCCTGTACATCGGACAGGAGAGATAGCGCTGCTTTTTTTATATCGCTGAAATGACGCACATAATCTTGATAAATAATTGTATCCCGTTCCATAACAACCAATTTGGCCGTAGTTGATCCGACGTCAAGCCCAATACGCAGTATTTTCATGCCATCCCCCATGCCTTGCTCCAAATTTGAAGTAATATGAGGCAACTATATCATGAGAGAGGCTGACCAAAGCTGTTAAAAAAGTAACAGACAAATACAATTAACTCCTAGCATACTTAATTATTTCACGATTTGTTCTAATGCTGCCTCCACATGGCCCTTGACCCGGACTTTTCTCCATTCCGCGATCAGAATTCCTTCTTCGTCAATCAGGAAGGTGGAGCGCACAATGCCCATAAATTCTTTGCCGTAGAGCTTCTTCAGCTGCCACACTCCGAATAATTCACTTACCTTATGCTCCTCATCGGAGAGCAGGGGAAATGGCAAACCGTTCTTCGCGATAAATTTGCCGTGTGAGGCGAGATTATCGGAGCTGATTCCCAGCAGAACCGCTCCATGGGCTGTAACCCTGTCATGGGCATCACGGAAATCGCAGGCTTCCTGCGTGCAGGCGGGTGTCATATTCTTAGGATAGAAGTAGAGCAGGACTTTCCTGCCGCGATACTGGCTTAAGCTGATTTCCTGCCCTGTGGATGCGGGGAGCGTGAAGTCCGGGACCGCTTGTCCAAGCTTGATATTCATTTAATGTTCACTCCTTATGGATATGGCTGATGATTCGGAAATTGCGTGTATTCCCAAAAGAAATTATAATGTAGAGAATGTGAACCGGAAAGGAAGAACGAAATGCCGCCAAGAAAGAACCGGCACGCAAAAGCCGGCAAATCAAAAAAGAAGACGTTGCTCTGGACTCTGGCAATCATACTCCTTCTAATTATCGGAGGTCTGGTTTATTATTTCACCGCGATCTACAACCAGCTCGACAACCTGCACAAGACAGGTGAAGATTCTCCGTTTGTCAATGTGCCAACAGCCTCGGCGGAAACTGTTCAGCCCCCCGAATGGGAAGGTACAGAGCCTGTGAACATCCTGCTTATGGGTGTCGATGCGCGCGGGGTGAAGAAAGGCGAGGTTCCACGTTCGGATACCATGCTGGTTGCCTCATTAGACCCGGTCAAGAAAAAATTCTATGTGTTCTCCATTCTTCGCGATACTTATATCCCTATCCCTGACCACGGGACACAGCGGATCAATGCTGCAATTACCTATGGACCCAATACGGCGATGCAGACGGTAAGCGACCTGCTCGGCATCCCGATTCAATATTATGTGTATACCGATTTCCAGGGCTTCATGAAGCTTGTAGATGCCGTTGGCGGTGTCGACTATGAGGTTGAGAAAGACATGCGCTATACTTCCAAAGCGGACGGGCCTGAGTTCGATATTGATCTCAAAAAAGGCTTCCAGCACCTGGATGGCAATATGGCGCTGCAGTACGTGCGCTTCCGCCATGACGCCACTTCCGATTTCACCCGGACGGAACGCCAGCGCGGATTCCTCAAGGCCGTGGCGGACAAGGTGATCAGTACCACTTCTATTATTAAGCTGCCCACGATTCTGTCAGAGGTTACGCCTTATATTGATACCAATCTTACATTAAGTGATATGTGGAAGCTGGGGAGCGTTGGCTATGACAGCTCCATGGGCGGCAGTGCACAAATCCCGCCGATGGAGCTGATCAGAGAGAAAACCACCAAAGATGGCTCCCAGGTCATCGGCTTCACCAGTGATGAAGATCTGAAGCAGTTCGTGCAAGATACAGTCACTGCGCCGGATCCTACTCCGACTCCTGAAGCAGAGGCTTCCCCGGGCAGCAGCCCTTCCGCTACACCGGGATCTAACTAGAATACAATATAACCATGCTTGGCACACAGGGGCGGGCGGACAGCGGGATACACCGCCAGTTCGCCCTTTCCCTTGCGCCTCCGACATACGAAAGGATGTTATTCCATGAACCGCAGCACATCAGAACATTTATACCAGGAAGCTCTGCAGCATATCGTAGGAGGCGTCAACAGCCCCTCCCGTTCCTTCAAGGCCGTAGGCGGCGGTGCCCCCGTATTCATGAAACGCGCCGGAGGCTCCCGCTTCTGGGACGAGGACGGCAATGAATATATTGATTATCTGGCCGCCTATGGCCCGATCATTACCGGACATGCCCACCCGCATATCACCGCTGCCATTACAGAGGCTGCACAGAATGGACTGCTCTATGGCACGCCAACCCAGCTTGAAATCAGGCTGGCCAAAATGCTGAAGGAAGCTATCCCCTCCATGGACAAGGTACGCTTCGTCAACTCCGGTACAGAAGCCGTCATGACAACAATCCGCGTGGCCCGCGCCTACACGAAGCGCAGCAAGATTATCAAGTTCGCCGGCTGCTACCACGGCCACTCCGACCTGGTGCTTGTAGCCGCAGGCTCGGGACCGTCTACGCTGGGCATCCCGGACAGTGCAGGCGTTCCGGCCAGCATCGCCCAGGAAGTCATCACTGTACCCTTCAATGATCTGGACGGGCTACGCGAGGCGCTTGAGCAGTGGGGCGAAGATGTGGCTGCCGTTATGGTCGAGCCGATTGTCGGCAACTTCGGCATGGTCATGCCGCACCCCGGTTTCCTCGAAGGCCTGTGCAAGCTGACGCATGAGAACGGCTCACTTGTCATTTACGATGAGGTCATCACCGCTTTCCGTTTCCATTACGGCTCCACCCAGACTTATGCAGGTCTTGCAAACCATGAGGATATCATTCCCGATCTGACCGCACTGGGCAAAATCATCGGCGGCGGGCTGCCTATCGGCGCATACGGCGGACGTAAGCATGTCATGGAGCAGGTCGCACCGCTGGGTCCGGCTTATCAGGCGGGTACCATGGCCGGTAACCCAGCCTCGATCTCGGCAGGGATTGCCTGCCTTGAGGTGCTGGCTGCCGAGGGTGTCTATGACGAGATGGAACGGCTCGCTATCCGCCTGACCGAAGGGCTGCAGGAATCTGCCGGACGGCACGGCATTCCACTGACCATCAACCGGATACGCGGTGCATTCTCTACGCATTTCTGCAACCATCCGATTACCAATTACGATGAAGCGCAGGATACCGACGGTGAAATGTTCGCCAGCTTCTTCCGCCATATGCTGAACCGCGGCATTAATCTGGCGCCTTCCAAATATGAAGCGTGGTTCCTGACCACTGCCCATACGGACGCCGACATCGATATTACGCTGGAGGCAGCAGAGGCCTCGTTCGCGGCTATGGCAGCGGAGCAGCAACAGCTGTAAGAAACTCTAGATAAAGAGGCGGCCCCATTGGGGCCAGCCTCTTTTCACACCCAATATACCGTGCAGGTTCCTTAGAAATCAATCCGCTTGTCCAGAGTGACTTCCTTATGGCGCGGACGTCTAAGTCCTCTGCCGTCAGGGACCAGTGAGAATTCAATGGAATCCAGCGCTTCCGGGAGCGGGGGCCAAATTAAAAACCGCATCTCTACCTGGGCACCGCCACCCCGGCCACCATGCATCTGCACCTCATATTCAGCCTCTCCCAGAATTACGAGTGTAAGAGGGGCTTCGATGCTGACGCTTTCTACGGCCGCTGTCAGGCACTTGATCTCGACCGAAAGAATACTCAGGTTCTCATATTGCATGGAATGAGTGAGAGCATATTCGAAATCCCCATCCCGTATTGTCTTCATGATCGGAAGCACTCCGCGCAGTTCACCCGGCTCTTCCCAAAAGTGGCGTCTGGGCACCGATTCATTCAAGCTGCCCAGTACAAGCGATATTTCCGAAAGCTCCAGCCCCAGTTCAACGGACCATTGCTGTATCATCTCCGGATCCGGAAACAGCTGTTTCCCTTCCGCGACCGACTTCCTCTGCTGTACTAATCTTAGAATCTGCTCATCAATCTGCTTCGCTTCATCGTTGTATACATTCTGCAACCCTCTTATCGCTATTCTATTCCACTCCAAACCGCTTCACTCCCGATTTCAGATTGAACTGATCAGCTCCCGCCGCTCTTGCGCCGTCCATACATGAACAGTGCAGCAACCGCGAGCGGGGTCACCAGCCGTACAGCGAGCGGCATACTGCCTCCCGCAATAGCGACAACCACATAACTTACAACGATGGCCGCTTCCGCCATGATGTGCTTGTGGAATGTACCTTTTCTAATCCTGTAGACAAAAACCAGCGCAATGACTAGTGCCAATCCTGTATATAGAAGGGTTAGCGGCAATCCTTGAATATCCATCATTACCCCTTGCTCTTCTGTTCATACAGGCTGCGGATTTCCACATCCTGCGGAAGCTTGAACGGATTCTGCTGATTGATCCGGTCATAGAACATGATCCCGTCCAGATGATCCATCTCATGCTGAATCACGATCGCCTGATAACCCTTGAATTTCTGGGTAATCACCTGACCGTTCAGATCAAATCCCCGAACCTTCACGGTCTCATACCGCGGCACAAAGCCGTGTACAGGCCGGTCCACGGACAGGCAGCCTTCGCTCTCCGGTAAATACACCATCGCCACAGAATGGCTGATGATCTTGGGATTCACCCAGGTATACTCTACATTTTTGCCGTTATCGTCCTTCAGGCACATCACGAACATCCGCTTCTTCAGCCCCACCTGATTGGCGGATAAGCCTACCCCTGAACGGAGCTTATGTTTGGCAGACATTTCGGCATCCTGGCTGTTCTTCAGGAACTGCATCATACACTTCAGCGCCTCGCGGTCTTCCTCCTGCAGCGGCAGCTGCACGGGTTCTGCTACCGCACGGAGTACGGGATCCCCTTCACGCACGATATCATCCATCGTGATTATATATTCGGCATTATATTTTGTACTAGACAACTGCGTTCATCCACCTTTGCCTTACGGGCCTGATTTTATTATGCAATATTGATATATTATGCTGGATTATGGATTAATGAAAGCTGTCCGCAGCTTGCTGCTGTAATTCACATCGAAGCCAAGTCCGGTAGCGAGCGCGGCGAGCGGCAGGTACGTTTTATCCTCTTTGCCGACCTTGTGCAGGAATGCCGGGGTATCAATTGCCACATCCGTTCCGTTCACCTTAATCGTCTTCGAGCCAATCGTAATCACCACGGTTCTTCCACCGTAAATAATCGTCGCGCTGGAGGTTTTGTTATCCCATTTACCGGTTGCGCCTACCGCATTCAGAATGTCCTTCAGCGCCAGGAAATTCTGTCCATTCTTCAGAATGGGCTTATTGGGAGTGTTAAGTGTGGTCCCCTTCACTACAATTGACATCGGTGCAGTAGCTGAAGTCATCACTGCAGCTGCCGGAGTAAGGTATTCCCCCCACTGCTGCTCTGCGAACACCGTGGCAATCCGTTCATAGCCCAGCTGCGTCGGATGGAAGTCTGCCGCTCCAGCCCCGATAATATGGGTGAGCGATCCCTCTACACCGGCAAACTTTGCGGCTACATGGGCTACCTTTACGGGCGCTCCCGCCTGGTTCAAGGTAGCTGCAATATTCTCAGCCGCTACTGTGAACTGTGCAGCTGCACTCATCAGCTTGTCATACGAGGCGCCCAGGGCAATTCTTGGAGCAGGCTGATATTGATCGGCCAGCAGAATCGTTGCCAGGGGATTCACGGCCCGGATGTTGTCCAGCGCCGATTTCACATTGCTGCTGTACGCCGCGAGGCGTTCCGCAAGCTGGGCTGTGAAGTCAGCCTCCGTTAGTGTCTTAACATTCAGAAACAGACTGCTTACATCATTGCCGCCTATAGTGATCGTAATCAAATCAGCTGCAGCAAGCTCCGTTCTAATCTGCGGCGTCATAGCGGCAAACTGGGCAATCCGCGGATCAGGCAGCCCCGGCTGGATTGCCTCTGCCGTAGTTGCGATGCCGTCTTTGATAGAGGCGGTATACTGAAGCAATCCGGATGTCTTCAGACCTAATATACCGTAATTGCTTAGCGTGCTTCTGCCGTGATACCAGCCTTGCTCCAGTAATCTCTCGGCATATCCGTACGGCTTCACACTGGAATCAGTCATCCCCGGCTCATATCCGGCAGTAATGGAATCTCCAAGTGCCACGATGCGAAAGACATCCTGCTCCGAGTCCGGCGTAACGGCTGCTGCAGCGGCACCGGCAGGGCCTGCATGCACATTAATTAATACGGCGAACAGCAGCAGCCCGCTAGTTCCGGCTGATATGAATCTTCTCCATGTCTTCAGCATCGTATTCCCCCTAAATTAGTATAATTCCATTCTAACACCCAGCCACGCTACGCAAAAGAGCGGTTTCCCGATAAATCGGAAAACCGCTCCTGAGGCCCGCTGCGGCTTACTGCTCTCCGCTGCCGGATTCTGTAGAATTCTTATGGCCGCCCGCGCTAGACGGGCCGCTGATTTGTTCAGAACGCTGCACATATTTATCATACCGGCTGTCCAATTCGTAAGCGATTTTGCGGTATCGGCGCGTTTCTTCGACTATAGGATCGAGCGTAGTCTGTATCCGGATCTCATACTTGGGCGAAATCTGGCGGATTTCCTTGGCCTGCCGGTCATCCGGCTCCATCTCGCCATCCTCCAGAAGCTCACTCAGTCTGCGCTCCAGATCATCATTGTCACTCATGGCAATGCCGCCTCCTTACTGCTTCTTGAATCCCGTGGCATCAGCTGCTTGCAGGGAGTTCACCAGATAATCATGTATCCGTCCATTGCTCGCCACTACATGGCGTGTACTGATATCGTAGGGATTGCCCTGGGTATCAGTGACTTTCCCGCCGGATTCCAGCACCAGCAGCACGCCTGCCGCACAGTCCCACGGACTCAGGCCCACTTCCCAGTAGCCGTCCACCCGGCCTGCCGCAACATATGCCAGGTGCAACGCTGCCGAACCGCCGGCACGAACGCCGCGCACCTGCGGCAGAATCTGCTGCAGTCCGGCCATATTGGCAGGCTGGGCGAATACCCGGTCCGGCGGGAAGCCCATGGCAATCAGACTGCTTCCAGGCTCCGCCTCCGCTGACACGGCGGTAGGAATCCCGTGCATATACGCACCTTTGCCCTTCTCGGCAACGAACATTTCGTCACGGATCGGATCATAAATGACCCCCACTGTCAGCTCGCCCTTGACGACGAGGGCAATAGATACACAATAGAAAGGAAACCCGTGTACGAAATTGGTAGTGCCGTCAATGGGATCAACGATCCACAAATACTCATGCTCCCGCGCTTCATCCAGGGCAGCAGTCAGCGCGTCCGCTCCCGGCTGAACGCCTTCCTCACCAAGGATGGCATGGTCGGGATAATGGGTCAGGATCAGCCGGCGGATCATTTGCTCCACACCTTTATCGACCTCCGTAACCAGATCCTGGGCGGATGTCTTGCTGCCCAGTTCCTTCACCTGGCCTTGTCTGCTCTTGATCCATTCCCCCGCTTTGGCTGCAGCATTAATTGCCGCAGCCGTATGTCCCTTGCTTGTAACTACATAGGGTTCCCGTTCATTTCGGTTATCAGGACTTACAGGACTCATCTCTTCACTCCGCTTTCTTTGAGCATGATTGTTCTCCCATGGAACGCTATTACGCGCAGGACATCAAATTGCTGCTCAACTTTCATTCAACGTACCCTATTTCAGCTCACTTATCAAGTCAATACTGGCACCGTAATAAGGTCTAATCCCCTTGTTTGTTGCCTGTTATGCTTGTATATTCACGCTGGCTCCGTTTAGTACCGTAATTCCGTTCCCGCCCTGTGCAAGCTCCTTCATGGCCTCCATCAGGCCAAACAAGGCTCCGTCCTTGAGCTTCGCTTCGATCATGACATCCACTGCCGGAGTATCGGCGGCGATCCGCTTCAGAAAAGCAAACAGCGGAGCCGGCTCCACGCCATCGGCATGGCTACGCGGATCGGACGGGCTGCGCGGGCTGGAGACATGAATCTTCGGAGGCAGTACTTCCCCGGGCAGGACATCCTTCCGGGCAAGACTGCTTGTCCATGTCCTCTGGATCTCCGGCCACAGCTCCCAGGGGAGCTCGCCTTCGTTGTTAACCCATTGATGATGGATATCCAGCACCATCGGCAGACCCAGGCTGCGGCTAACCTCCAGTGTCTCCACCGCATTGAACGTCTTGTCGTCATTCTCCAGCGTCATCCGTTCCCGGAGTGCAATCGGAAGCGCGGAGCATTGCTCACAGAAACGCGCCGCAGACAGAGGCTTGTCCCCATAAGCACCGCCAATGTGGATATTGCTCTTGGCGGTTGCCGGCAGCCCCATGGCCTCAAGCATATCGGCATGATGCTGCAGGTCGCGGATCGAGCTTGCGAGTACCTCGGGACGCGGAGTACTCAGGACCGTGAAATGGTCCGGATGAAAGCTGACCCGCATGCCGTGCTTCTTCACATAAGTGCCCACCTCAGCGAACTCCTCCGCCAGTGCAGACAGCGGATGCCAATCCGCCAGATCAGGATGGGTCGCCAGCGGAATCAGCTTGGAGGTCAGGCGGTAGACCATAATATCCGAGCCTGCATTATGCTTCAGCAGGCGGAGTGTATTATGGAGATTGACCCGTGCGATTGATTCCAGCTTACGCAGTCCGGCTTCCCGGTCGCCCAGCTTGTTAAAGCTTGCCATAGTCATTGTCTTAGAGGGTGAGCAGTCCGGGATGACGGTAGACATGGCGACATAGCCGAAGCGGACAATCATCCTTCTTCTCCGAAGAACATTTCGTAGGCAAGGGCCGTCTGTACCCGCGACTCTTCCTCATTCAGCTTGCGTACCAGATCCATCTCCACAGCTGTAACCTCATTGCCCTGGAAGTTGATTTCAGCAATGGAAGCCGAAATCTTAACGATCGCTACAGCAACATTCTCAGGATTGTAGGCGATGACCTTCTGGCCGGTCGGGTATACACGGAAGCCCTGCTTCACCATTTTGGTTCTTCCGTACTCCAGCAGCTCATATAGCTCCTGTTCATTCTTGAATTTGCACACCGAATTGAATTCTGATTGAAACCCCATGCTTCTCTCTCCTTCCCGGCCGGAACGCTCCCGCCGATCACCATATGTTATTCGTTATCGTACTTAAGCCCTTGTCTGAACTGGTACCGCTCCAGCGCCAGCCCGATCATCCGGTCCAGCAGCGCCTGGTAGGATACGCCGGTCTCGCGCCACAGCAGAGGATACATGCTGAACGGGGTGAAGCCGGGCATTGTATTCACTTCATTAATGAGAATTTTGCCGTCAGACTTCCGCAGGAAGAAATCGGCCCGGGTAATGCCGCTGCCCTCAATGGCCTTGAAAGCCAGCAGTGCCGATTCGCGCAGGCGGTCTGCCACCTCGGGATCGACAGGTGCCGGGATCAGCATCTGCGATTTGCCGTCCGTGTATTTGGCCGCATAATCATAATATTCGCCGGAAGAGACGATTTCACCCGGAACTGAGGCTTCTGGCTCTTCATTGCCAAGTACGGCAACTTCTACCTCACGGGCATCGATGAATTCCTCGATGATGACCTTGGTATCATAACGGAATGCGTAATCAACAGCCTTGATCAGACTTTCTTTGTCGGCTGCTTTGGAGATGCCTACGCTGGAGCCAAGGTTGGCCGGTTTCACGAATACCGGATACCCCAGCTTATCCTCTACACCAACGATCAGCTCATGGCTTTTGCTTTTCCAGTTCGCAGCATTGAAATAACAATATTCACATTGATCAAGCCCTGCCTCACCGAACAGCTTCTTCATGACAACCTTATCCATACCCGCCGATGAAGCCAGCACGCCTGCGCCAATGTACGGAATATTCGCCATTTCGAACAGCCCCTGGATGGTGCCGTCTTCCCCGTTCGTGCCATGCAGCAGCGGGAACATCACATCCACAATGGAATCTCCGCCGCCGAGTCCGCTGAACAACGCGTTCAGGGCCATCCCCATATCACCGGAAGCTCCGGACAGCTTAAGCTGTTCAATTCCGCTGAATGGAGCCTCCAGGGCTGCCCCTACCTTCCACACTCCCTGTTTGGAAATGTAGAACGGAATAATTTCATATTTATCGTAGTCAAAAGCGTTCATAACCGCATAAGCCGTCTGGAGCGATACCTCATGCTCTCCGGATTTGCCGCCGTACACCAGTCCTACGGTCAATTTAGCGTTCCCCATGCCCTAACCTCTTTCTGAATTATAAGTAGTCATTAATATGAAAAAAACGGTAGGCCGTGCGGTCCGTCCAGGCGTAGGAATCCTTGTAATCCCAGAAGCGGTGGCGGCTGCTTACCGTCCGGGCGTTCACCAGCGGCATGCCTCCCGCATCAAAGGCGGTAACAATCGTGCTGTGCTGGTAATGTCCGTTGCCGTCCCAGTCGTATTGGATCACATCGCCTAACATCAGCTGCTCCGGCCGCTCGACAACTTCAGCGCGCAGACCGCTGCTGCGGCTGCCGCTTAAATAACGCTGCAGGCTGTCCGAGACCGCCCAGCTGAAGCTCCACCATTCCTGTGCCCCGTTGTAGCCCTTGTACCACCAGCCCGTTTCTCTTTTACCAGTATAGTTGATAGGTGCTCCCCCTGCAAAGAGACATTGGGAGACATAATTGGTGCAGTCCACCTCGAAAATCTCGAACTCCGGATTGCCGTCCTTCCACCAGCGGTCGGCATACGCCGCCGCCTCTTCGCGGCGGTAGCGGACCTCCCTTGCGCCGCTCACTCCGCGCAGGACCCTGCGGTTCAGCAGCGGCTGGGACGGCCGTGGTGAAGGCAGCACCTCCCCCCACTGCGACAGCCGCAAGGCAGGCTCAGTCTCCACCACTTTGCGCACAGCATTCCGCTCGGGAACACTGCGCTCCACGTTGATTATCTCCCAGTCTCCACCTTTCCGCACAAAGGTCAGCCGCTCGGACTCAATCACATCCTCGCGGTGCGTCATTCCGCCCTTCTCATAATAGAATGCGCTGTGCAGCGCCACATCGGCGACCACCTCGGCGGGATTCTGCCGCACGGTACGCAGCGTCCTGACGCCTGTTTCCCCGCGCAGCGGAGTGATCCCCCGCTGGCTGTACCACTGCGCAATACGGCGGAAGCGTGTACGCTGTTCGTCCAGGAACCGCGGATCCTTGATTGTGGTTTGGCGCGGTTCAATTCCAGGTGCAACCCGCCCCTTGTTCAGCTGATCCACATAGACATAGAGACTTTTCTTCCACTGCTGCTCCATTCATTCTCCGCCCTTTCGTTCAAATATAAGAATTTATAGGCTCAGGCACTATAAATTATCCTTCTATTTCCCGCTGAAACTGTGCCATCCTTTTGAAGGACGGCACAGCCGTTTCCCCTTGCCATTTTGACTGCTGTCCTATGTAGTCCTATGTATATGAAGGATTGCCTGCCGCTATACAGGACGGGAACGATTTAACTCCAATTGAATCCGGGAGACAATCCGCTCCAGGCATGGCTGGAAATAGGCAGAAACGGCTTTGCAGTGTGAAGCATATAAATTTCTGGATGAACAGCATTTCCGCTTCATTTAGCGCAGTTTCAACCTCTTACAAACCTTCCATGAAGAAGGAAAAAAAACTTTACTCCCCTCTTTGCAACCGTTATACTTAAAGTATAAGAAATATGAAATGTAGTTTCACCAGATGAAACGAGGAGGCGCATATATGCCAAGCAAGGACCATTTCTCACTGGCTAAGAACCTGGAATCAGGCGGCAAAACTTATCGCTACTATCATTTGAACTCGCTGGAAGAACAAGGCGCGGGCGACATTTCATCCCTGCCATTCTCCATTAAGGTATTACTTGAAGCTGCTGTCCGCCAGTATGACGGACGGGCAATTACAGAAGAGCATGTGAAGCAGCTGGCCGGCTGGTCCGGCGGCATTGACCGTAATAAAGAAATCCCTTTCATCCCGGCCCGGATTGTACTGCAGGACTTCACCGGCGTACCCGTAGTCGTTGATCTTGCCGCAATGCGCGACACCGTCAAGAAAGCCGGCGGCGACCCTAAGAAGATTAATCCGCTTGTGCCGGTTGACCTGGTTATTGACCACTCGGTTATGGTCGATGCCTTCGGAACTGCCGACGCACTGGAATATAATATGAACGTTGAATTCGAGCGCAACGAGGAACGTTACCGCTTCCTGCGCTGGGCGCAGACTGCCTTTAACAACTTCCGCGCGGTTCCCCCGGCAACCGGGATTGTGCATCAGGTTAACCTGGAGTATCTGGCTTCTGTAGCCACTACCAAGACTATTGACGGCGAAACGGTCGTATACCCGGATTCCCTGGTCGGAACCGACTCCCACACCACAATGATTAACGGCCTTGGCGTGGTCGGCTGGGGTGTAGGCGGGATTGAAGCGGAAGCAGGCATGCTCGGACAGCCGCTTTATTTCGTGACACCGGATGTCGTGGGCTTCAAGCTGACCGGCAGTCTGATGGAAGGCGCCACTGCTACCGACCTGGCTCTGACCGTTACCCAAATGCTGCGCAAGAAAGGCGTAGTCGGCAAATTTGTCGAATTCTACGGTCCTGGCCTGGCTAATATCAGTCTGGCGGACCGCGCGACCGTGGCCAACATGGCGCCTGAATATGGAGCAACGATCGGCTTCTTCCCGGTAGATGACGAGACGCTGGCCTATCTGCGCAGCACCGGACGCCCGGATGAGCTGGTCGAGCTGGTAGGCGATTACTACAAAGCGCAGGGGATGTTCCGCACCGCAAGTACGCCGGACCCTGCGTTCAGCGATATCATCGAGCTGGATCTTGCCTCTGTAGTTCCCAGCCTGGCTGGACCGAAACGCCCGCAGGACCGGGTCGAGCTGACCCATATGAAGGAGAACTTTGAAGGAATCATCCGCACACCTGTCGACAAGGGCGGCTATGGACTCAGTGATGAGAAGATTGCCGAAGTCGTGGAAGTGCAGCACAAGAACGGCAGCACCAGCAAGCTCAGCACAGGAGCCGTTGTAATTGCCGCCATTACCAGCTGTACGAATACCTCCAACCCAAGCGTTATGCTGGGAGCAGGACTGCTCGCCAAGAAGGCTGTGGAACGCGGACTGACCAAACCCGGTTATGTCAAAAGCAGCCTGACGCCCGGATCGCTGGTCGTTACGGAATATCTGCAAAAGGCCGATCTGCTGAAGCCGCTGGAAGCGCTGGGCTTCTATCTGGCCGGATACGGCTGCGCCACCTGTATCGGCAACTCCGGCCCGCTGCCGGATGAAGTCAGCCAGGCCATTACAGAACATGATATGACCGTTGCCGCTGTTATATCCGGCAACCGTAATTTCGAGGGCCGCGTACATGCCCAGGTCAAAGCCAACTATCTGGCTTCACCGCCGCTTGTGGTAGCCTATGCGCTCGCTGGTACCGTTAATATTGACCTGAAGACGGAGCCGCTGGGTTACGATCCGCAGGGCGAGCCTGTCTTCCTGGCCGATATCTGGCCTACTACTGCAGAGATCCGCGAAGCTATAGGACTCTCGCTCAGTCCGGAAATGTTCCGCAGCAAATATGAGAATGTCTTCACGGCTAATGAGCGCTGGAATTCCATTCCGGTACCGGAAGGCGAATTGTATGAATGGGATGATAATTCCACTTACATCCAGAATCCGCCATTCTTCGAGCATCTGGCAGACGGTATCGGCGACATCAAGGATATCCGCAGCTCACGTGTTCTGGCGCTGCTGGCCGATTCCGTCACCACCGACCATATCTCACCAGCCGGGAATATCTCCACCTCCGGTCCGGCCGGAGAATATCTGCGTAACCATGGCGTAGAACGTGCGGACTTCAACTCCTATGGCTCGCGCCGCGGGAACCATGAAGTGATGATGCGCGGTACCTTCGCCAACATCCGGATCCGCAACGCCGTTGCTCCGGGAACAGAAGGCGGGGTAACCACCTTCCTGCCGAGCGACGAAGTGATGTCGATCTATGACGCATCCATGCTGTACCAGTCGGCCGGCCAGAACCTGATCGTCATTGCCGGCAAGGAATACGGCACCGGCAGCTCGCGTGACTGGGCCGCCAAGGGCACGCTGCTGCTGGGAGTCAAAGCCGTCATCGCCGAGAGCTTCGAGCGGATTCACCGCAGCAATCTCGTCGGCATGGGCGTACTGCCGCTGCAGTTCCAGGAAGGCCATGGCTGGAGCAGCATGGGCCTGACCGGACGTGAGACCTTCGACATTACCGGTCTCGACAACTACGTACTTCCCGGTCAGGAGCTGACCGTCACCGCCACACGCGAAGACGGAACCCAGTTCGACTTCCCGGTCATTGCCCGGCTCGACAGCACCGTTGACATCGACTACTACCGCAACGGCGGTATCCTGCAGACGGTGCTCCGCCAGATGCTGGCTGATGCCACAGCTTCGGAAACGGCTCTGCCGGTAGAATAACCTTGTATACACAGGCTTAAATAATCACAAAAGCTGCGCTGGTATCAGATATTGATCTGACACCGGCGCAGCTTTTTATATGCTGATTTGCAGATAGCTTCATTATTTCAATAATGGATTATTTCACGGACAGCAGGCTTGTTGTGATGAAATC
Organism: Paenibacillus sp. IHB B 3415; assembly: GCF_000802655.2. NCBI lineage: Bacteria > Bacillati > Bacillota > Bacilli > Caryophanales > Paenibacillaceae > Paenibacillus > Paenibacillus sp. IHB B 3415. The sequence goes on from NZ_JUEI01000096.1 coordinate 18,894, forward strand.
CAGCTGTGCCTCCAGGGACACCGGATCATTATACGTGTCTGCATCCGGGTTAAGCTGGAATACATTGCCGGCTTTGACCGCAGGCAGGCCTGACCAAAGCGGATTGTCATATACAATCTTAGGATCTGCAGTATCCCCTGACCAAGGACAAGTGAAGATGATATCACCGGCAAAGTCCGGGAGCTTCTCCAGAGAGATGGAGGCCCAGCCCGTCCCGCTGTCAATCGCCTCTTTCTGGGCTTCTGCCGGAGCCTTCAAGCCGAATTCCCCATACAGAATTTCGCCGCCGCGTCCATAGTTATGACCGAATACAAACAATCCCTTGGCGTATGGATTCAGGATGGATACGGTTCTGTCACCCACGGCAGCTTGTACCTGCGGCTTCAGTTCAGCAATCTTCGCTTCCCACTTATCTACCCAGGCTTTGGCTTCATCATTCTTGTTCGTTAGCTTACCGAAGTCCATCATCTGGTCCTTATAGTTCTTGGAGCCGTATTGAATCTGCACTACAGGAGCGATCTCCTTCAGCTTGTCGATGCCTTCCGTGCCGGTGTATACGATGATCAGATCAGGATCTAAGGCAAGGATGTTCTCCGGTGTTACATCATTGCTGAGCGACTCCACGCCATCGAGCATTCCGGCAAGATATGGATTGCCCATTGCCCCCTCCATGGCGCCTACCGGCTTAACGCCTAATGCCAGGAAATAACCCGTGTAGAACGCAGTGGTATCAACGATTCGCTGCGGATTCTTGGGTACTTGAACTTCTCCTACACTGTCTTGGAAAGTGACCATTTCTACACCAGCGGTTGAATCTGCACTGCCAGCTGTTGCGGCAGGAGCCGCCGTAGAAGACGTCGCAGGAGAAGCTGCGGAGCCATCAGCCGCTGCAGCGGAATTGTTTGCAGAGTTATTAGCGGACTGGCCGCAAGCTGCCAGCAGCAGAGCCAGAGCCAAGGTGAAAACGATAAGCACCAGACTTTTATTAGAATGTCGCAAAATGATCCCCCTATGTATGTGATATTGATAATCATTATCAGTTACAATATAGCACAGCGTTTTCTCCCTGACAACTTCATTTTATTAAAATTTAAAATTGTGCACCTGCCTTCCTGCTGCATATAAACGCAAAAAATCCCCTTTCAGCCGAAAGGGGATGAATATCCATATGGAGCAAAGCAGTTAAACCCGGCGTATGATCAGATCTCGATGCGCTCAGAGTCAAGTATTCTTTTATAGACCAGAGCAATGATCTGTGAACGGTCCGTTACATTCATTTTGGTGAAAATACGGCTTAGATGATTCTTAACGGTATGCTCGCTGATAAATAAGGCACTGGCAATTTCCTTATTCGTCTTGCCCAGAATGATCAATTCAAGCACTTCCTCTTCACGCGGCGAGATTCCCCATTCTTCCTTAGGTGTCTTCAGTGCAGCGCTGTTCAGCAGCTTGACCGCCGAAACCGTTCTCCTCATTGGCTGCGCATCCGAGCGGCTGCGCAGAAACGATTGAAGGGCTGATTGCGGCTCACTGTCAATCCCCCCGGCAATATAATCATCCATACTGTAGCGGGAGGGGTCCAGCCATTCCAGCTCCGGTTCCGCAAGCTTATCTCTATCCGCATGTTTGCCGGTATGATGAAGCACAAGTGCCAGCAGCTGTGCGGGCAAAGAAACCGACGGCTTATCCATCTCGAAATAGAAGGATGCCAATTGATCCACCTGCTTCAGCAGAGCTATCTCTTCCTGATAGAAGCCGTATCCCTGCAGAAAATCAAGTTTGAACGGAGCCAGCAGACAGGCGTTTCTCATCCGTTCTGCTTCCCGTTCCGGCAGACCGGTGTAGCGGGCAAGCTCATGCGCCAATGAAGAGGCTTCCAGCGACAAGCGCTGCAGCTCAGGATTGTTGCTCCCCAGATAATCCCGGGTATGCTGGAGGAACACCCCCGCCTGCTTATTAAGCCTGTTATCCTTCTCAATGAGCCGGATTGACGTGCTGGCCAGACTGGCCAGGCAGCTGGCGAATGTCAGCCATTCCTCTGCTTCACTGCGGCGTCTGAAGCCTACCGCCAGAATTCCTTTGAATACCTTCTCGGCAATCAGCGGACATTCCAGCAGCACCTGCTCCTCGGCATCCTCGTTGATAATAGCGGAGGAGAGAAAGGCTTGCGGCGAATACCGGTCCTCGATCTCCTGGACATACTTGGCAGCCGCCTCCGGGCTCCAGCCCTTGGCATGATGGCTGCCTCCCGCTGCCTCCTCAAAGTACACGAGTACAGATGAAGGATAGAACGGCATCCCCATAATGATATCGAGCAGTTGAATGCCCAGCTCCTGCGATGATGTGGTCTGCGGCAGCAGGCACGCGGCCTCTTTAAGCCTCAGTGTAGCATCATTACGAAGGGTTTCGCGCTGCCGCAGCTTCTCCCCGCGTGAGGATAGCCCAAGCAGAGAAGCAACCATCTGGTCCTGCTGGGCGTGGTCCTGTAACTGGCGGATTTCACCAAAGCCCACAGCCAGCAGCAGCGCTTTTTTGCCGCTGTGAATCTGAACCGGATAACATGACAAATACTCCGGCTGCGTAATTCCGCGCTGGGTGAAGAATAACGATCTCGGATCTTTGGCAACGCCCTGCCAGTGCCGGGGCTCCCTGCCGAGAACAGCTTGTCCCAGAAACCCGTCCCCCTGCTGGAACTCGGCATTCATCAACAGATTCGCTTCTTTGCCGGCGGAATATTTCACCTTATACCTGCCTGCCTCTTCCTCTTTGGCAAAAGCATATAAATCGGCATCCGAGAGCCTTCCTGCCATTTGCTGCAAAACATCCTCAATCTTCAGAAAGTCTGTTTCCAGATTGGAGAGCAGCTGTGAAACCACCATGCCGCTTCTCTGCGCCAGGGGTTTGAGCACACAGCCCGCCAGTAATTTAGACATTATGTTTCCAAGAACGGCCAGTTTGCCCCTGATCTTACCGATATGCTCCCGGCTAAGCTCAGGCATGGCAAGCAGTTCAGTCCGTAACTCATCATAGTGGGGGTGAATCCTCATTTTGGCCTCAAACGCCTGCAGTACAAGTTCACGTGTCCCTTCTTCCATGTATAGACCCGACCACAAATAATAAGTCTGGCCATACTCGGGAACCAGCGGACTGACTACATACTTTAGTCCGGGAACCCATTCTTCCAATACAGCAGGATGCGATAAGGGGCCCAGTCTGAGCAAAGCCGGTTCGAAAGGGCGCTTCGTCTCCTGCAAAGAACTGAACATTTTCTGATAGAATATTCCGTAAAGCGTTGGACGGGTTATTACATTCCCTGCCTGATCCGTAAGCACAATAGCCTGACTCGTGACAGAACCGAACGTATCCTGGAGCTCTTGAATTTCTCCCATCAGTGAATCGGGTATTACAGCTTTCATCCCATCACCTCATGCTCTGGATTACATTTCATATCTTTTAATAGATGTAACTAATATTTTTTAATAATAGTTCATTTTAACTAGATACACAATGGAACTGGCAGGCCTGGTTAGCCTCTATTTACTAAAATTACCCCTTAATCACGGCATATAACGGGCGCCGCCGTTTCAGCCCATCATCAGACCCATTTCAGCCGCAGCCTCACCCAGAATCACTGCATAATCCTCCAGCGTCTCCCGCGAAAGCCGGCTGACCGGACCGGAAAGGGAGAGCGCTGCAACCACTCCCCCGGCACGCCCGGTGATAGGCACCGCCACTGCAGCCGCACCCGGTTCGCGTTCCTCGAAGCTGGTGGCATACCCGCAGCGGGTGATTTCCTTGAGCTGCTCCAGATACTGGCTCCGGTCTACAGCTTCCGGCCATGCCGGGTCGGCCAGCAGCCGGACCTGCACTTCCGGCGGCGCGTAAGCGGCCAGCACCTTGCTCGATGCGCCTACAGAGAGGGGCAGCCTTGCACCGATCTGTGCCACCCGGCGGATCGCCTGCCGGCTCTGCACGGCCTGGATGCGCACGCGCTCCAGATTGTCGCGCAAATAGAGGCTGACCGTCTCTCCCAGACGGTCACGCAGCCGTTCCATCGCCGGCAGCAGCAGTACCGCCGGTTCATTCAGCGTCGGCAAATGCGTAGACAGCTCCCAGATGCGAATCCCCAGCCGGTATTTCTCCGTGCCCTCATCGCGCTGCAGGAAGCCCTTCTCTTCAAGCGTAGTAAGCAACCGGTGCACCGTACTTTTATGCAGGCCAATCTTGGCGGAAATCTCCGTCAGACTGAGGTCATAATCATTATCCTGAGTGAAGCAGAGCAATATATCCAGCGCACGGTCCACGGCGCGTACAGTCAGTTTCCGGTCTTCCACCCTGTTCTCCCCCTCACGTGTTTCACCTCTTGAAACCCGGTTACATTATTCTTCAGATCCATTCTATCTTAGTGCAAAAGTCCGAAAAAAGTCCAGCATATTCACTGTACGGTAAAGACTGGGCCTCAGTTTACAGTTACATTACAAAACTGCTGAATTCATTGACTTTGTAAGGGCATAACCATACGATTAAATATATGAAGTATTTATGCTAATCAAACTTAAGCTTATGCTTCCGAAGCAGTTTTGCTGCAAAGTAGTCTCATAGGAAGCGGATGTTCCACAAAACTTTTAGGAGGGGACCTTATGGATCTGGCAACAAGTCACCCCGGCTCGCCGGTCTCCCGTATGCCTAACGAAGATAAGCCTAATTCCATACCTATTATTTCACTGCGGATGATACGCGTTAAGCATATTGTCGTATCTCTGCTGTTATCTGTGTTCTTCTTCTTTTTATTCTGCTTCATCGCCCTGCACGGCTATATAGCCTGGGTGCTCTCGAATCCTACTGTAGCCCCCCTCTACTCTAACCCTTATCTTGCCAAAGGGCTGGCGTATGAGGAGATCACCTTTCCGGCAAAGGACGGCAGCCGTATTATGCAGGGTTGGTATATTCCTTCAGAGGGAGCCACGAAGACCATTGTCTTCAGCCATGGCTACGGTGCTAACCGCGAGGAAAGCTGGGTTCCCATGTACGACCTGGCCCATTATGCGCACAGCCTGAAATTCAATGTGGTCATGTTTGATTACGGCTTCGCCTCTAAGGTCAATAAGGATATCGCTACCGGCGGCAAAAAAGAATCCCAGCAGCTCCTTGGGGCGATCGAATATGCCAAGGACAAGGGTGCAAACGAAATCGTAGTCTGGGGCTTCTCCATGGGTGCTGGTACCGCGCTGCAGGCGGGTCTCGTAACCAAAGACGTGGATGCAATGATTCTGGACAGCACCTTCCTGCTGGAGCCGGATACACTCTATCACAATATCAAGCAGAATATAGATCTTCCCCGCCAGCCTTCACTGGAGATTATGGAGCTGTTGTTCCCGGTACTGAACGGTACAGGGCTGAATCAGATTCCCTATTCCAAGGTGAAATCCGAGGACTATCCGTTCCCGGTACTCTTCATGCACGGCACTATGGACGAGAAGGCCCCGTATCCGATTGCCGAGGAACTGGCCGCGAACCAGACCAACCCGTACTCCGACTCATGGATTGTGGAGGACAGTCATCATGAGCTGCTGTTCCGCGAGCATCCGCGCGAGTATCTGCGCCGTGTCTCAGCATTTCTCGGCAATGTCCAGCTTGCCCGCATTAGCGGGGACAACGGAAGTCAGGCCAGCAAGTAACCACAAGTAGAAACAGCAGCGCCCCTATACCTTATATTGGATTGAATAAGCATGCGCAGATGTATTTCCTTATACATTCTGCGCATGCTTTTTGGGGTTTGGTCACCATAGTGCCTTAGGCCACAACGAATACCGTTACATAAGCAGACTCTACCGGTCATATAATGAAGCGTTGAAAATTCAGGACGGGAGGACTGCATGCTATGCAATATGTATCCGGTGCGCCGCTGCCAGTGCACATTCTAGGGGAAATTGCCTTCTGGAAAAAACAGGAGAAGGAACATGCCGAGGTTCTTATCCAGCTTACTCCAAACCTCGAGGAGCCTTATGTCAAGCTGCTCCAGGAATGGACGGTTGTCTTCCTGGCTACGGAGCAGGCGGCGTGTCAACTGCTCGGAAGCCAACAGGCTCCGGCCTTCGGCGGTCCGGGAAGCCTTGCCGCCGAAACAGAGCTGCTGCTTCATACAGCCTGCAGCCAATCCAGTGAATTCATCCGCCAGCTGAAGGCTATGGTGGAGGCTAGTCAGGCCATGAGCGCCTCCCCTCTGGCCGGGGTCGTAGTGAAACATTTCATCTGCGAATCGGAGTATTTCCTTGCCGTGCTTACGGCTCTCACCGCCCCGGAGTATGGTGCCGGCGCCGGAATGATGCGGCAGAACCCTCTAGAGCAGGATGAACCGGCTGCTGTGCCTGCGGTCTCTCTAAGTGAAAACCCTCCCCCGGAAACGGCGGCTTGGACGGCTCCTCTGTGGGAAGCCCGTGAATTGGGGCCGGTCCCGATCGGCGGTCATACACTGCCCCCGCTCCCTTATGCTTATAATGCGCTGGAGCCGTACATTGACGAGAAGACGATGATTATTCATCACGACAAACACCACCAGAGCTATGTAGACGGACTCAATAAAGCAGAGATTAAATTGGCCGAAGCCCGGAAGAGCAACGATTATGATCTCGTTAAACACTGGGAGCGGGAGCTTGCCTTTAACGGGGCGGGCCATTATCTGCACACGATCTTCTGGAACGTCATGTCCCCGCAGGGCGGAGGCCGGCCATCCGGAGCACTGCTGGATGCCATTATACGGAGCTTCGGAAGCTACGATGCCTTCAAGGCCCAGTTCACTGAAGCGGCCAATAAAGTAGAGGGCGGCGGATGGGCCATTCTGGTCTGGAGCCCTCGCAGCCACAGGCTGGAGATTCTGACTGCTGAGAAGCATCAGAATCTGTCCCAATGGGATGTTGTTCCGCTGCTGGCGCTGGATGTATGGGAGCATGCCTATTATCTCAAGCATCAGAACAACCGCGCGGATTATATCCAGGACTGGTGGAAAGTCGTGAATTGGCCTTACGTAGCCGAGCGGTACAGCGCCGCCCGCAAGCTGGTCTGGCAGCCTTTTTAAGGCCTTTCCCCAAAAAAGCCCGGGCTTTGCCTTGCACAAGTCAGGGAATATTAGTCCCGCGTACTATTCTTTGATCAGAGCAAGAAACTCAGCCCGGGCAGCAGCATCCTCACGGAAAGTGCCCCGGGTTGCCATGGTTACTGTCTTGCTGCCGGGCTTCTTCACACCCCGGGCACACATGCACAGATGCTCTCCTTCGACAACCACCATGACACCGTGCGGATTCAGCACCTCGGTCATAATGTCGGCGATCTGGGCGGTAATGCGCTCCTGCACCTGCAGACGGCGGCTGACCGCTTCCACGAGCCGGGCCAGCTTGCTCAGTCCGGCAATCCGCCCGCTGGGGACATAGCCAATATGCACTTTGCCGAAGAAAGGAGCCATGTGATGCTCGCACTGGCTGTAGTAGACAATATCCTTCACAATGACAAGCTCTTCATGAGACTCGTCGAAAGTTACGCCCAGCGCCTCGCGCGGATCAATCGAATAACCGCCAAATATCTCTTCATACATCCGCGTGACTCTAGCCGGTGTTTCCAGCAGGCCTTCGCGGCTGGTATCTTCACCAATCAGTTCTAATATTTTCTCAACATGATACTCGATTTGCTCACGGTTTACAGAAACCTTCCCGTTCATGTACTCCTTGATGCTCCCCATGAAATCTCCCCCTTCCGCACCCGCAGCTGATTCTTATCTATTTCCCTATCCTGATTATTTCTTCTTGCGGGCCTGTCCTTTGGCTGCCGCAGGCGCACGCCCCGGCTGATTGCCGTTCTTCATCATCTGCTGGGCACGCTGCATCTGCTTTCCGTTCAGGTTATATCCCATCTGCTTAGCAACCTTCTGCAGCATTTCAGGATCATTCTGCATCGTTGTCATTTGTCTGCGCAGATAATACACACCGATAAAGAATCCGCCGATCAGACCTACAACAAGCATAATAATAGGCAATGCAATATTCATCTGTAATCCACCTTTGTACTCTATTGTCTGGCAATGCCCTTGATAAGGCACGCGAATCTATCATAGCATTTCAACAACTGGACAGCAATTGGCAAATCCCGTGATTCAGAAGAGATAGGTGCCGCTTAAGCCAGGCCCTGCCTGCTCCGCTTCCAACTGCAGAAGGCGGCTCTTGATTCCCAGACCTCCGGCATAACCGACAAGTGAGCCTCCGGCACCTATAATCCGGTGGCAGGGTACAATGACCGGAACCGGGTTGCGGTTATTGGCCCCGCCCACAGCACGTACAGCCTGCGGATTGCCGATCATGACCGCTATATCCTTATAAGAGGCGGACTCCCCGTAAGGCACGCTGAGCAGAGCTTCCCATACCTGGCGCTGAAAATCCGTTCCGCGCATATCCAGCGGCACACTGAAGCTCTGCAGCTCCCCTGAGAAATACGCTGCAAGCTGCCGCTCGGCCTCGGACAAGCTCCCGGCATCCGCATAAATCTGTGCTGCGGGACCCAGCTGCGTCTTCACCCAGCCTGCAATAGTGTCAGAGTTCGCATCATAGGTGCCGAACTTGATCATGCATAGTCCGGAAGCTGTCGCGCATAGCGTCAACGGGCCAATGATTGAATTGATCTCCTTATAATAGAGCGAAGCTTCCGCATTCCCGCTGCTCTTCAGCCGGTGATTCATTCTTCCTCCGCCTCCCTCTGCTCCAGCAGCTTGTCCTGTGCCCGGCTTAGCATCCCGCGCACAGTCACATCCTCTTCCTTCAACATTGCCTGTTCCACGGCTGTGAGAGCATCTCGGCCGCCAATGCGCCCCAGCGCCCAGGCAGCAGTCCCGCGCATCTCCGGCCGCGGCTCCCGCAGCAGAATCTCGGTCAGCTTCGGCACGGCAGAAGCTTCCTTGAAATTGCCAAGCGCGATAACCGCATTGCGCTGGATAGGCTTTTTGCCCCGCCATGCAGCCGAGCTGCTGCCGAATTTCTCCTTGAACTCACGGTTGCTGAGATCCAGGATCGGCATCAGCAGCGGCTTCACGATCTCCGGATCAGGAAGCAGCTGCGGGCGGTGATCCCAGTTCTTGCCGCGGTTATGGGGACAGACAATCTGGCAGGTATCGCAGCCGTACAGCCGGTTCCCGATCTTGGTCATGTAGTCCTCACTGAGGAACCCCTTGGTCTGTGTCAGGTAGGAAATGCAGGCCTGGGCATTGAGTTGTCCCGGGCCGACCAGCGCGCCGGTAGGGCAGGCGTCGATGCATTTCGTACAATCCCCGCAGCCTTCCTGCACCGGCTGATCCGGAGGCAGCGGTATATTCGTCACCATTTCCCCGAGATAGATCCACGATCCCCATTTTGGGGAGATAATCGCACAGTTTTTGCCGCTGAACCCGATGCCCGCCCGCTCTGCAACCGCCCGGTCAACAAGAGCGCCCGTATCCACCATACTCTCCAGTACGGCATCCGGAACACGTTCGCGGATGAAGTCCTCCAGCTTCGCCAGTGCTTCACGGAGTACATGATGATAGTCCTGCCCCCACGATGCTCTGGCCAGTATACCTCTGCGTGCTCCGGGCTCGGACTTGCGCGGGTCCTCCATTTTGGAGGGATAGGCTACAGCAATTGCAATAATAGAGAGCGGCTGCTCTCCCGACTGCAGCGCCGGAACCGTCCGCTTGTCCAGATCCGGCTCCTCGAAGCCCGAGTCGTACCCGTTGTCCCTATGTTCCTGAAGAATATTTTTTAAATATAAAAACGGCTCTGCGGTGGTGAACCCGATATCGTCAATACCGAGCGCCGGCGCAGCAGCCTTGATTGCAGCCTTGAGATCCTCCCACTTGGAAGGCGGCGGAGCATAAGGTGACTGGAAGTTAGAATTCATTTCCGCCTCTCCTTTATTATTATGTCTATACAAATCCCTTACAGGACTCTTATCTTAGCTACAGGCCACCAGATCAGTGATGCCTTCCCCACGATACTCTCCTGTGCAACGGCACCGAAATAACGGCTGTCCTTGCTGGCCCCGGCATGGCGGTTATCCCCCATTACGAAGTAGGTGCCGTCCTCCACAGTCAGCTGACTGAAATCCGGATCTTGAATGGCCGTATCGATATAAGGCTCATCCACTACTTTACCATTAACATAAAGCTGCTGGTCCTGAACTTCCACGATATCACCGGGGATACCAATAATCCGCTTAACCAGGTACTCCTTACGGTCCGGCCCTGTGCTGGGGTCATGCAGAACAACAATATCGCCCCGGCCCGGATTCCCGAAGCTCAGTGCAATCTTATTAATAATCAGCTTCTCCCCTTCATAGAGGGTCGGCTGCATGGATTGGCCAATCACAGTAGACACATTGAACACAAAAATATTAAGCAGTGACATGATCGCGAATACAATCCCCGCAGTGATGATCCACTCCCGCATATCCTTAAGCCAAATTCTTCTCGATTCCCGCTTGGATTTGTTATGGGTAACGGATCTGTATCGTTGTTTGCGGCTCCGCATGAATTCTTCTTCAAGCTCCCGGTTCATAGGCCACCTACTTGCTTCGATTGGGTTTATAAGTCCATAACAATAGAAAAGCATATCTTCCGCCCATTTGCAATGCAATGGACACTGGGAAGATATGCTTTAGTATAATGAAACAGACTATGCAGGTGTGACCTTATTCTAAAGTACAGGCTGCATTAGTTCTCTACTCTACCAATTGTTTCCGCTTACAGCACCGTTTCAAAAAATAATTACCCGACAATGCTCAGCTTGCGTACAGATTTGAAGATCTGGTCCTCACCATAACCCATGGCCTCATACAGCGGCAGTGCGAAGGAATTGTGCTCATCAACGGCTACATATATACCGCTGACCTTGCGTGCCTGGAATCTGTGTTCCATCGCCGATACGAGACTCTTGCCGACTCCTCTGCGGCGGTATTCAGGATGGACGGCAATGCGGAAATAACAGCCGTGGTTCTTCTCAATCGTACCAATCAGTGCGCCGATGATTTCTCCTTCATCCTCTGCAACTACAATGAGATCTGAATCCCATGAAAGCTGCCTGGAGAAGGGCTCGATCGTGCTCTCGAAACATTCTTCCGATAATGCGGTCTGCAGCAATTCAGTCACTGGAGTAACGTCGCTTAATTGAAAGGAACGAACGTGCATACTTAAAAGTCTCCCTTTTCTATGGCTTAGAATTTTACAAAAAGAAGGAGTTTCCATAACAGTGTAAAGAGGAAAAAAGCATCAAAAACCGAGGAATACCTGCTTTTAAATCTATTAAAGCACACTTTTCTCGCGATATCATCAATTTTCTTTTGAAAGCGCTTGATATGAAGCGTTTTCATTGAATATAGTTTCATTTTTTCTTGATAAAGGAAATTATCGCAGTGTAAACACTCTCTCTTAAGGAGTTTTATAACTTTAACACACCCTTAACATTTGTAGTGAGCTATGGATGAAAAAATACTTTCTAAACACTAATGTTTGTTTAATGTTGCATTATTGTTCCAGATACGGTTTAATAATAAGTATCTCAACGGATATATAACCTATAAGCCACATCGGAAATAAGGGGTTTTGACGTCAAGACCGCCAAAATTCTTTATCTATACAAATTCTAATATACTCAGGAGGGATTTTTCCATGGCATTTCAATTACCGGCACTTCCTTATCCAAACAACGCTCTTGAACCACACATCGACGCTTTGACGATGGAGATTCATCACGACAGGCACCATAACACTTATGTGACGAACCTGAACGCCGCACTGGAAAAAGCACCTGAACTGCAAGACAAGAGCATTGATGAGCTGCTGACTGACCTGAACGCTGTACCTGAAGCTATCCGCACTGCTGTGCGCAACAACGGCGGCGGACATGCCAACCACACCTTGTTCTGGGAAGTTATCGGACCGAACGGCGGAGGCGCACCCACTGGCGCTCTGGCTGCTGCAATTGACAGCGAACTGGGCGGATTCGATAAATTCAAGGAAGACTTCGCTACTGCAGCTACTACACGCTTCGGCAGCGGCTGGGCCTGGCTCGTCGTGAAAGACGGCAAGCTTGCTGTGACCAGCACTCCTAACCAGGACAACCCGGTCAGCGAAGGCGCAACTCCAATCCTCGGCCTCGATGTATGGGAGCATGCTTACTACCTGAACTACCAGAACAAACGTCCTGACTACATCAAGGCGTTCTGGAACGTAGTGAACTGGGAAGAAGTCGGCAAACGTTACGAAAGCGCAAAATAAAGAACTGCGGCGTGTAAGCCGCAGCATCACGGTATAAGAAAAACC
>NZ_JUEI01000097.1:0-41468 GCF_000802655.2 Paenibacillus sp. IHB B 3415
TATTCCGCCCGAAAAGTGGAGCTGGCATATGAAAAGTGGTGGATAAGGGCAGTGGTGTCCGCAAACCCGTCAAAAGGCCCTATTATGAGTGGATAAGGGCTGTGGTGTCCGTAAGAGTCAGATTTGGCTTGTATTTGGACCCGGAGAGATGGCATTCTGCCCCTGAATTTGCTGGAAATGGGCAGATGGGCCGAATGTATGCGAAAAACCGAATACATTGCACCAACGATAGGGCTGATGAGCCGGATGTATGCGAAAAACCGAATACAATGCACCAACGATAGGGCAATGAGCCGGATGTATGCGAAAAACCGAATACATTGCACCAACGATAGGGCTGATGATCCGAATGTATGCGAAAAACCGAATTCAATGCACCAACGATAGGGCAAATGAGCCGGATGTATACGAAAAACCGAATACATTGCATCAACGATAGGTCAGATGTGGGCGGGATGGAGAAACGAGAAGCAGAAGCCGCAAAAGATGCTACCCGGTAAGGGGAGCATCTTTTTTGCGTGATGTGCGTGAAAGTGCGCTAGGTGAGGCGAGGCCTGTTGCACTTACAACTTCATGCCGATCAACTTGCGTAGCGCGATGGCCTCTTTTAATACCTTATTCACTGCCCGCTTCCGTTCTCCTGCTTCCGCAGGAACAGACTCAATACAACCCCGCAAAGTGCCAGACTCAGCGGAAGCAGGAAGGTGTCGTGGAACCCTGCAACCATCGCTGCAGTATGGGCAGAAGCTGAAGCGGAGCCGGCCTGGCTCATGTGCTCAGCGATGTTGGAAGACAATAGACCGGAGATGATGGCAATGGCGAAGGAGCCGACAATCTGCTGGGCGGAGGTGGTCAGCGGGGTTACCCGGCTGATCAGGTCTTTGGGTGCAGACTTGAGTACATGGGTGCCGAGCTGCATGGTGGTGAGACCCTGGCCCAGTCCCATGAGGGCGAAGCAGCTCATCATCGCATAGACTGACGTATCGCTGTCCAGCCGTGACAGAAGAACGAGTGCAGCCGAGAGCAGCACAAGACCGGAGAACACAGGAATCCGTGCTCCGTATTTGTCGAGAAGTCTGCCCCCAGCCATAACCCCGGCGAAGCTGACCAGCGCCTGCGGGATGATCATCATCCCGGATTCAAACGAAGAGAAACCTCTAACCTGCTGGAGGTACAAGGGAATCAGCAGTATCGAACCGAATAACGCGATCTGGTTAATCCAGACCAGAATAATGCCTTTGGTGAACTCGAAGGAGCGGAAGGAGCGCAGCTCAAGCAGCGGTTCCTTTTGTTGCAGCTCTACAACAATAAATAATGACAGAGTAACTAAGCCGAAGGCTAGCGTCAGCAGTGTAAAGGAGTCTGACCAGCCCTCCGCGCCACCTCTGTGCACTCCGAAGACGAGACTGGAGAAGGCCAGCGGGGACAGGATCATTCCCCAAATATCCAATTTGGCGGAGGTTCCTTTTTCGGAGACCGGAAGATACTTCATCCCTAAATAGATTGCGATCAGGCCGATCGGCAGATTGATCAGGAAAATCCAATGCCAGCTCACATATTCGAGCAGCCATCCGGACAACACGGGGCCGAGCAGCGGAGCGATCAGCATGGGCATGGCGAGGAAGCCCATCAGCTCGCCTCTTCGCTCAGGCGGAGCGATTTTGAAGGATAAGGCCATGCCAATAGGAGCCACCATGCCGCCGCCAAGACCCTGCATAATCCGGAAAACAATCAGCTGAGCCGGGGACTGGGCCGCTGCACACAGCAGGGAGCCGATAGTGAACAATAGAATGGAAACAAGAAAAACACGCTTAGCGGTAAATCTGTCCGAGAACCACCCTGCGAGCGGAATGACTATGGAGGTAGCCAGCGTGTAGCCGGTAATCGCCCATTGGATGGTCTTTAGGCTGGTGTGAAATACATTCTCCAGCTCGGGTATTGCCACATTCATAATGGTATTGTCCAGCATAACCAGCAGCATTCCGGCAATGAGCGCGAAGAGTACAGGGATAAGTGGTTTGATCGAAAATGGTTTGCCGCCTTGCAGGGCGGCTTCTGTTGCGGATAGATTCATTGCAGTACACGTCCTCTTGAAATTAATATGGGTCATCCTGCGAAGCTTGAATAATGATCGGGAAGCAGCTGTCCCCTCCGGCCGGTAAGGATCTCTGCACCCTTAATCTAACGGTGTGAGATTAATATAGCACTGCCTTTTTTCACTGTAAAGAAAAATATCTAACGGTGTAAAATTATTATGCCGCATGAATTATCTAACGATGGTAGACCCTGTTTGCAGGATCGCTTAGAATAGAAGCAGCTTGTACTCGGGAGGGCTCGAATGAGAATCAAAAATATGCAAATTACCGAACCAAATATCATCAAGGCAGCCTGGGAGCTGCTTGACCAAATAGGCATTGAGGATTTCAGTATGAGGAAGCTGGCGGATCTGCTGCATATCCAGGCCCCTTCGCTGTATTGGCATTTCAAAAGCAAGCAGAGCCTGTTTCAGACGCTCGCCAATGAGGTGGCGAAGGAGGCTCTGCAGTCTGCTAAGCTCGAAGGAGAGTGGGAAGAGCAGCTGTTTCATTGTGCATCGATGATCCGCAGCGTAATGAATAAGTATCCGTGTTCCGCCCAGCTGTTAATGAGAACGGTACCTTCCGAGCCGGACTATCTGGCCTTAATCAACTCGCTTCTGCAGATCGTGGATCATCTTCCCGTCAGCGACAGCGACAAGTTTTCCTCGATTGCCTGCCTGCTGAACTATGTGATTGCTTTTGAACTCGATAAATATGAGCAGCGCAGAGTCGATACAGCCATGAAGAAGGAAGCGGAGGGCGGAGCGCAGGGAATGTTTATGGATTCGCTTGCACGTCTGTCCGGAGAAGGGCCGAACGTGGTGCAGCGTATGCACCATAATGGCTTATTCCGCGAGTTGGGTTCGGATAACATGTTCCGTACAGGCCTGAAAATAATCATTGCAGGTATAGACCAGCTGGCCCAGCAGCAGGCATAATCCATAGTCTTGGGGTCCCCACTTTGTGGGGTTATTTTTTGCGGACAGACTGTAACCTTTTGCCGGAGGTAAACGAATAACCAGTAGATGGCTCAGCGGGAGAGGAGGCGGCGTAAGACGAACGGAAACGGAAGAAAACATGCGGAAGACCTTGAATCAGAGGAAGCGAAGGATAGTTCCGCGGAAGAAGAGGCTGTACTGGTCAGGTTCCGGGACGGAAGCCTTGAGGCTTTTGAGTGGCTGGTGTGTAAGTACCGGAAGCCTGCGGTACGTTTTGCGTACCACTTGACCGGAGATTATCACACGGCCGAGGATCTGGCACAGGATTGTTTCGCTTATCTGCTGGTGTATCCGGAGAAGTATGATCACCGTGCATCCTTCCAGACCTATCTGTTCACGATCCTGCGCAATAAAAGCATTGACTCCATCCGCAAGCGCAGTAGACAGCGTACCTTGACCGCGGAAGAGAGCCATAATTCGGAAGACCGCAGGACACAACGTGAGGGTCCAGCAGACCGCGGCGGATTCGAGAGATACGGCGGCGTACATACACAGGGAACAGACGATCCCGAGCGGCTGGCTATTATCCGTGAAGAAGACCTGGAATGGCGTAGAAGGCTGCGCCAGATGAAGCCGGATTACTGCCAGGCGGTCTATCTGGTGGATGTGGGACAGATGTCTTATGAGCAGGCGGCAGCAGTAATGCGCCGCAATATGGTTAGCTTCAAGGTGCTGCTGCACCGGGCGCGCAAGAAGCTTAGGCAGATTTACGAAAAGGAGGAGTGGGATTGTGAGGTCAAACGAACCGGAACAGTTATTTCTGGATGAGGTCTACCGCAAAGCCCGTCTGCTGGAATATGACAAGCGGGATGCAGAGAAAGTGCTGCATAACCGCAGGATGCTGGCCAGACGCAAGGCAATGACAATATCATGTGTCACAATCCTAACGGCTGTTTTTGCCCTGATGATCTCGATTGGAAAGATTAATCAGGAACTATGCGTGGCGCTGTCGCTCCTTCTAATCGCAGCAGGTCTGCTGATTGAGAAGCTTGAATTGTCGTGGAGTCCGGAGAATGACGGGTGAACAGGGAGTTATAAGAACGGGGGAGAAGACTGGAATGGAGCTAATTATTAATCATTTAACCAAGACCTACGGAAACAAGCAGGCACTGCAGGATATCAGCTTCCGGGTGGGCGAAGGCATTCACGGCCTGCTCGGACCTAACGGAGCAGGTAAAACCACGCTGATGCGTCTGCTTGCCACCTTGCTGGAGCCTACCTCGGGAACGGTGGGGATTGGTGGTGTTGCCTTGAAAGATAAGGCCCGGATCCGGGAAATGGTTGGCTATTTGCCGCAGGAATTCGCCTTTTATCCGGGGATGACGGTAGTGGAGGCGATGGATTATCTGGCGCTGCTATCGGGCATAGCCGGCCGCGCGGAGCGGAAGCGGAGAATAGACAATCTGCTTGAGCTGGTTAACCTTACCGAGCAGCGCCGTACCAAGGTGAAGGCATTATCCGGAGGGATGAAGCGCCGGCTCGGCGTAGCCCAGGCAATGGTGCATGAGCCGAAGCTGCTGATCGTTGATGAACCGACTGCAGGGCTGGACCCTGAAGAGCGGATCCGTTTCCGGCGGCTGCTCAGCCGGTTTGCCGAAGGCAGAATTGTTCTTTTATCCACGCATGTTGTTGAAGACGTGGAGTCCACCTGTGAGCAGATGACCGTGCTGCATAAGGGGCGTCTGCGTTATCACGGCAGAATAGGCGATTTAACTGCCGCCGCCGCCGGCCGTGTCTGGATAGCCGAGCTTGACCGGGTGGAGTGGGAGCGGGACCGCGACCGGTTCCCGGTACTGTCCGCTGTACCGGAAGGAAGAAATATGCGGGTGCGGGTGCTGGCAGATGAACAGCCTTATGCAGGGGCACAGCAGACCGCGCCGTCGATTGAAGATGCTTATCTGCATCTCATGCGCAGGGAGGAATCCTTCGTATGATGGCACTGATCGGCAAAGAGATGCGCATGACGCTGCGCAGCCTGGTTTTTTATCTGTTTATTATCGCGAGCGTGTTCTTCTATTTCACCTCTTATGCTACGGAGGAAACCTGGGGCGAGCTGGGTTCCCCGGTAATAAGTACGCCGCAGAATGTAGGTACTATTGAACACCCGTATTACGGCTGGAAGCAGCCGGCGGATACCCGCGATTTGGCCGAACAAATGAGGAAGAAAATGGGCTGGAATCTGGATGCCGGAACCAGCCAGAAAATCAGGCTGGGTTTTCCGTTCAAGGTTAAGCTGAACGAGAAGGAGAAGAAAGCCTTGTCTGCAGCGATCTCCCAGCTGGATGAGGTTCTGAAGAATCCGGATAAATATACTATGGATGAGGTATACACTATCGCCGAGTCAGTAAACAATCAATTGGGCGGGAAAAGTATATACCAGCAAGGGCTGGGGGAATTTGGTTCTGCCATTGAGTCTGTTGATGAAGCAATAAAGGCGCAGGAAGCGGATCTTGCCCGCTATAACGCTAAGGTGGATGCAGGTGAATTGCTGCCCGGAGCCGCACGCTACTTCAGTGACTATCTTTCGCTGCCAGCAGGGATCTTTCCGGTCTTTCTGTCTGCCTTTCTGCTGCTCCGGGACCGCTCAAGCCGGATGAATGAATTGATTTACAGCCGCAGGATTTCGCCTTGGGTGTATGTCGGTTCGAAGTTTATTGCACAAGGTGTCATGTTATCTTTGATCTACCTCATCCTGGCTGTCATCGGCGGCTGGCAGACCGTAAATACACTGGGGCTTACCGGCCAGACGGGACAGGCTATTGTAATCTTCCTTGGATACACAGCATGGTGGCTGCTGCCGACGTTATGGATATCCGTTGCCTTCGGGATGTTCGGCTCGATGCTGTTCCGCCGGGGGATCGTACCCATCGCCCTGCAGATTGTCTGGTGGTTCATGTCGGTACTGCCGCTGTTGGGCTCCTATGGGCTGAACCGGCTGTTCATCCGCTTCAACTCGCCTAATGACTACGAGTTATACTGGAAGTGGACGGATGAGATTGCACTTAACCGTAGCTTCTATTTAATACTCACTGTACTATTGGCTGCAGGAGCCGCCTGGTTATGGGAAAGAAACCGCAGCCGGCTGGATTCAGCTAAGACACTGAGCAGGAAGACAGCTAAAGGAAGTGTGGCGGCATCTGCAGCGGAGGCGCTTAGATGAGCCGGCAGATTATCCGCCCGCTGGCCGGGTACAACCTCAGGCTGACTGCACATTATTCCTGGCTCCTGTCCGCAGCGCTTCTGGCTGTCGTCCCGTTCTTCATGGAGCCGGCACTGATGGACAGGGTTCAGGTTGCGAAGCTGGGAGAACAGCTGATCAGCTTTCTGGGACTGATTGTCTTCCCCCACCTGGGCCTGCTGGAGGATGGCGGGATTGGTGAAGTACTCTATGCTAAGCGGGTAAGGCATCATCCGGTATTTCTTTTCCGCTGGCTGCTCACTGTTCTCTATATCTTCCTTGTGGTGGCTGCCTTATTCACATGGATGCATGGGAGCGGTGCTGATTTTGAACTGTGGCCGCTGATCGGGGGGACAGTGATTACCGCAGTTGCGATAGGATCAGCGGGAATGACGGCTGCGCTCTTGATCGGCAACATCTCTGCCGGATACATTGCCGGGTTCTCCTGGTATCTGCTTGATTTCATGACCAAAGGCAAGCTGACCGGCCACTTTTATTTATTCGGCCTGATAAATAGCGAATGGGATAACGATAAATGGCTGCTCGCAGGCTGTTCTCTTGTCCTTGCCGTGTTCTGTGCCTTCTGGCTGCCGCGCAAGAGGCTGGACTAATAGAGATCAGTCCTGTCTTATATCAGGTACGATCCAATATAATAAAAATCTTATAACAACCGCCTTGACGTCATTTAAGTGACTATGGCGGTTTTTTGACAGGCAAATAAACAGGCTGATAAGTAGGAGTGACTTCAGAGCTGGAGCATATTATCCGAAATAAAGGTATACTGATAATAATTTATGTCCCCCACTTTCACAGAGGAGGCTCGAGCTTTGTCTGACACACTTTTTAAGCATTTGTATTTAAGGTCTTCCATAGGCTATGCGGTAGTATCCATTGATAATGGTACAATGCTCATGGCCAACCCTGCCTTTTGCGGGATGTTCGGATATACAGAGGATGAACTTAAGGATCTGCGTTATTTGGATATTGCCTGTCCAGAGGATGAGTATACCGTGGATCATGGCCTGATTATGAAATATTTGCTGCGCAGTCCCGGCGCGGCTGTAGATAAAGAGAAGCAGTTTGTACGCAAGGATGGGGAGATCATCTGGGTGGCGCTGCATATATTTTTGGTTTTTGACGAATCGACAGGCAGGCCCCTGCAGCTGATCGCGGAGATGACAGATATTACCGCACGCAAGGTGGCGGAGAAGAAGATTGAGGATGATCATCAGCTCTACAAGCTGATTACGCAAAATACTCCGGACATGATCTCCTTTGCCGATCCGGATGGAACCTTGCGATATGTATCTCCCTCTGTTGAAAAACTGATGGGTTATTCCGCAAGTGAGATGATCGGCAGGAAAAGGCAGGAGTATTATCATGAAGTTGATGCGCTAGAGATGACTGAGCAGGGTAAGCTTTACTCGGACAACGATGTCTTTACCCGCCGGGCAAGGCATAAAGACGGCCATTATATTTGGATTGAAAGCTCGTTTCAGGTTATGCGGGACAGTGAAGGTGAAGTACAGCAGGTACTGACCATTGCCCGTGATGTTACGGAGCGGAAGAAATACGAGGAGATGCTGGCGTCTGCGCAGGAGCTTGGGCAGATGGGCTCGTGGGAATGGAATTCGGTCTATGCGGAGTTGACGGTTTCCAGCCAGATGCGAGCTATTTTTGAAATGGGCGATAGTCAGGGCATTCATACCCGGATTGATTATCAGCTGCTCCTGGATTGTGTAGTGAAGGAAGATCTGGGGGGGCTGCGTGAGGAGCTGCACCATACACTGAAGTCAGGCACCCAAGGTGAGGCCACCTTCAGAATCAGGAACGGCAGCGGCGGGCGTAGGGTGATCTATGCGCACTGGGAGGTTATCCTGGATGCAGCAGGCAAAGTTCAGCAGATCCGCGGCATTGTGCAGGATGTTACGGAACGCCATCGGATGGAAGAACAGCTTCGCGACAGCGAACGGAATTACCGCCTGATCTCGGAGAATTCACAGGACTTTATCTCACGCAATGCGACAGATGAACAGGCTACATATCTGTATGCTTCTCCGGTCTGCCAGCAGATGTTCGGATATACCCCGGAAGAAATGGTTGGCACGAATGGGATGGATTATATCCATCCTGACGATTTTGCCTGTGTGCAGGCTTTTCTGGACGACAGTAAGCAGGGCTTGAAGCTGGAACCTATCGTCTTCCGTTATCTGTGCAAGGACGGCTCTTATCTGTGGGTAGAGACTACGCTGCGGCATACGGAGACGGGAACCCCAGGAATTACAGAGATGATCGGAGTTACACGGAATATCTCTGAGCGCAAGCAATATGAACTGAAGCTGCTGGAAGGCGAGAACCGGTACAAGTCGCTGTTCGAATATAATCCGTCCGCAATCAGTGCAATGGATCTGCAGGGCTGCATCCAGTCGCTGAATGCCAGTCTGCAGCAGCTCACCGGTTATTCCCGTGAAACACTGCTGCATTCAAGCTACAGTGAGATTATAGATGCGGATGAGCTGGCATTTGTGAATAACCGTTTTCTTGCCGCTGCCGGGGGGATGGCCCAGACCTTCGAGACCCGGATCATCCGCCATGACGGGCAGACGGTTGAGGTTGGCATGATTTATGTGCCTATTCTGCTGGACAGCCAGGTGGTAGGCGTGTTTGCAATTACGAGCGATATCACCGAACGCAAACGGCATCTGGAACAGATTGAGAAGCTCAGTTATGAGCATGCGCTGATATTGAATTCGGTTTCGGAGGGGATCTTTGGTATCAATCTGCAGGGGGAGACAGTCTTTATTAATCCGGCGGCTTCCGTTATGCTGGGTTACGCTCCCGGTGAGCTGGCCAGCAATATCAAGCTGCAGACGATCGCCCAGACCTGGATGGACGGGGAACTCTACCGCGGAGGGCGTAGAACACTCGCAGAGCTGCTTACGACCAATCTCTCTTATGAGCGGGAACAGGAAGGGATTTTCTGGAGACAGGACGGTTCCAGCTTCCTCGTTAAATACCGCATGACGGCATTATACGACAACGGGGAACGAAAAGGTGCGGTAGTGGTATTCCGTGACATTACCGAGGAGAAAGCGGTTGTGCGTGCCAAGGAATCAGCGGAGCAGGCCGACCGGGCCAAATCAGAATTCCTGGCCATTATGAGCCACGAGCTGCGTACTCCGATGAATGGGATCATTGGCATGGCTGATCTGCTCTCGGGGACAGAGCTTACGGAAGAGCAGGAATATTACACACAGATTATCAATAAAAGCGGCGGAGCACTGCTGCATATCCTGAATGAGGTGCTGGATTTCAGCAAAATTGAATCCGGTATGATGACGCTGGATCTGCAGCCGGTCGATGTCCGGCAAGTGATTCAGAATGTGTGTGAACTCTTTTATCCGCGGGTCAAAGAGAAAGGGCTGACCCTGCGCAGCGAAGCAGACCCTGAGATTCCCGGGCTTGTAATAACGGATGAAATCAGGCTGCGGCAAATCCTGGTGAATCTGGTCGGCAATGCGGTGAAATTCACGGAAGAAGGGGAAGTCGGTATTTCGGTGAAGCTGGAACCTGTATGGGAACCCGGGTCAATAATTCTCAGATTCTCGGTGACAGATACCGGCATTGGAATTCCGCAGGACAGCCAGAGCCTCTTGTTCCAGTCGTTCTCCCAGCTGCATCCTTCCATTAACCGCAAATACGGCGGAACCGGACTAGGGCTGGCCATAAGCAAGAAGCTGGTCGAGCTGCTGGATGGTGCGATCGGTGTGGACAGTACGGAAGGTGAGGGCTCGGACTTCTATTTCACGATTGAGGTTATGCCGTCTGGTGAGGTTGCGGGGCCTCCGCTGCCCTTGGAAATCCTTGCAGCTGAAGAATATAAGAATGGAATTTTTGATATGGATTATCCGGAGGGGCAATATGGTCCGCTGTCGATCCTTATTGCCGAGGATCATCCGGTGAATCTGCACCTGCTGCAGAAGTATTTGAATAAGCGCGGCTATACCTCGGATGTGGCCCTGAACGGGGAGCAGGCGGTTCACGCTGTGCTCACACGTCATTATGATCTGGTATTTATGGATATTCAGATGCCGGTGCTGGATGGTATTGAGGCTACAGGGCGGATCCGCGAGGCGATGGGATTATCCCCGGTTATTATTGCTGTAACCGCCTTTGCCCGGAAGGAAGATAAGGAAATGTGCCTTCGTGCAGGGATGCAGGACTTCATCTCCAAGCCGATCCGGGTGGAAGAGCTGGACAGGGTTCTGCGGGAATGGTCGATTAATCTCCGGAATTAGCAGGCAGGGACTGAAGGGGGAGCAAACAGGAATGAGATGGGTCATCTATATTTTATTTGCCATACTCTATGCGCTGACAACGCTATACGGCCTGGGGCCGGTGCTGCTGGCTGACGGGCCGTTCCGGGAGCGGATGCTGACACTGGCCATTGTACTGCTGGTCTATGCCGGAATTACCTGGTGGCTGCGCAGTATGCTGAAGCGGCTGGGCAGACGTTGACAATCTTCCCCTGGCTAAACTATTATTTATAGGAATCGTAATTATTACGATTATAAAATAGTCAGCGAGAGGGTTACGACATTGAAAACCATGAAACGTGGCGATTTCATTATGATCCTGGTCGTATTGCTTGCCGCCGGTTCGATTTACGGCTATAAGTGGTTCTCGAATCACAATGAGCATTATGCACAGGGAGATCTGAAGGCTGTTATTACAGTGAACGGCAAGGAGTACAAGACGGTAAACCTGACCAAGGAAGAACAGATTATAGACATCCGTACCAAGTTCGGCCACAATACCCTGAAGGTGTTCGACTATGGGATACAGATGACTTACTCGGATGCTCCCCTGACCATTGCGCTGGATATGGGGTTCATCTCCAGGCCCAAACAGCAGATTATCTGTATTCCGGCCCGGCTTCTCGTTGAGGTCGTAAATCCCGATTCATCTATTGATGACGATGATGCGCTGGACGCGGTGATCTAGCACTCAAGGCTGCAGCTCCTCCCAGGCTGCTGCGGCGTCGGCATTGGTGTATACATAAGGTGTGGACGGCTCAGGAACTGCGGTTAGGACTTCCGGAGTAATCTGCAGTGTCTCCACTCCCTGATAGAGCACCACATGAAGCTTGCCCCGAACCTCAATCCAGGTATCGGCGGGCAGGCTTATTTGTGTTCCCGGCTCCAGCAGAATACCGAACGGAGTGGCATCCGCCGTGCAGCACTGGACGAGGAATCGGCTGACCGCATAGCTGGACTGGCCCGCACCCTGCGGCTCGCGGTAGAGGAAGCCGGATACCGAGATTTCCCTGCCCTCAAACTGTGATTTATACAGGTTGATTGCGCCCAGGGTCTCGGAGAAAATCTCCGGGTATACAGGAATAACGGACTGTCCGTACAGCTTGCCGGCCAGATCGGCAAATTCCGCCTCATAGGGGTTAGAGGGGGTGAACTTCGCGCCGCTGCCGGACTCTGCGGCTGTATAAGACAGGGTGATGCCTTTTCTGGCCGCTGCAGCACTGCCCAGCGCGCGGTCAGGCAGGAGAAACCCGAGCAGCAGCGGAAGCAGGAACAGGCTGTACAGTGCGGAGCTGCCCAGCCCGGAACGGGGGAGGCGGTGCTCACAGTCGCACAGGACACTGCTTTTGCCAAGGACGGCTTGAAGCCCGAGGCTCAGCGCCATCAGGGAGAGCGGAACCGGACACAGTCTGATCCAGCGGGCCAGCTTGGGGGCAACGTAATAATGAAGTGCGTCCTGCTGGACCAGATGTCCGATATAGAGGGCGAAGGCGAGCAGAATAACCGCCCTCAGTAAATAGTGAAACCGGATGCTCCGGGCGTTATTCATACGGAACCTCCTAAGAGTTTGTGAAGGTTGCTCCCTGAGTTTCAGCGGACAAACTAGATCGGAAGCATACGCTGAGTTTGTAAGCGGAGCTACAGCCAGAGTGAAGCCAGCACCGAGCCGGTGAAGACCGCCGAGAAAATCAGGAAGAACAGATAAAGTGCGAATCTGGTTTTGAACAGCGACAGCAGCATCAGCGAGTTTTTGAAGTCGAGCATCGGGCCCAGCACCATGAACGCCAGCAGTGATCCGGCCGGGAATGAATGCAGGAAGGTAGAGGCGACAAAGGCATCTGAGGTGGAGCAGAGCGAGAGTACAAAGGCCAGCCCCATCATGAACAGGTAGGAGCCCAGCGGGCGCTCTCCGATAGCGGTCAGGCTGCCGTGATTCATGAAGGTTTGGATACCGGCAGTTAACAGGCAGCCGATGATCAGATATTTGCCCATTTCAAAAAACTCATCCGACGTATGCACAAAGACTGCGACTAGCCGCCCGCCGCGGGTAGTGCGGTGATGCTCCTCACCTCCCTCGCGCGGGATGGACAGACGCAGCGGTGATTTGCGGACGGTGGCATAGATGACAAGTCCGATTAGGGCGGCTACGGCAAAAGCCAGTCCCATACGCGCATAGGCCAGTTCCGGATGGGAACGGAAAGCCGTCAGGGTTGCCCCGTAGACGACCGGATTCAGGATCGGACCGGACAGGATAAAGACAATGGCCACGTATAGCGGCATGCCTTTGTGCATTAACCGGCGGACAAGCGGAATCATCCCGCATTCGCAGACGGGGAAGATGATCCCGAGCAGGCAGCCGAATAGAATAGCCGGAACAGGATGGCGCGGAATCCAGCGTGAGATCATCTCGTCCGGCACAAAGACGCGGAGCAGTGAGGAGAGCAGCGCACCAAGGAGCACGAACGGCAGGGCTTCGAGCAGAATGCCGAGAAACGCTGTTTTGAACGTGTCCACATACCCGTTGTTAAGCAGCTCCGGATGACCGGGGAGCCAGAGAATGCCAATTGTGAGCAGGAAGGCAGCGGGAATGAGCAGCGGCAGTATTTTGAACGGAGAAAAGGTTGTCAAAGGCTTCATCGGCTCCTTCCCGCGCCTGATATTAGCTGAACAAGGCTGCCCAGCGGCGGCTGACCGCCCTCTCGTCCAAATTAAGACCGATGCACACAATGTAAGGCTGGCCCGGATAACGTGAGGCTTCCCAGGTTGTGCGGTGTCCCGCATATTGCACGAGCTGTACGGAATCATGCTCCGCAAGCTGGACATGACCTTTGGCTCTAAGCAGACTGTCTCCCCATTCCCGGAAAAAAAGCTCCAGCTGCTCCCGGCGGATGAGTCCGTTTCCCCCCTGCGGAACGGTCAGCGTAACTGCCGCTACCTGCGAGTAGGAGGTGCTTGGGCCGGACTCGGGCTCCTGTACAGCAGTCGCGCTCCCCCCGTAGCCAGGACTGGTTCGTTTAAGCGATGTGCCGTTTATAGTACCCGGTCCGCGCTGCGGCGCAGGCCTCCGCAGTTCACGGGCGGCGATGCCTGCCAGCAGCGGGGCCAGATTAATCTGACTGTAATGGGTAAAAACAATCTCCGATTCAGAGTTTTGCTTATAGACCATTTTCTCGATTTTCCATAGGGTTTCCGGTTCGACCAGATCGCTTTTGTTCACGATAATCAGATCGGCCACCGTGAGCTGCTTCCGCAGGGTGCGGACCAACTGTTTATCGGCGGAGAAGCGGCTGTTATAATCCAGCGCATTCTCGGCGTCGAGCAGCGTGATGGTAAAGTGCAGCTTCAGCCGGTCTGCTAAAGGCGCCTCCAGCAGCGATTTGGCAATTTCATCAGGGTCCGCTACGCCGGTAAGCTCGATGTAGATGATATCCGGCCGGCGCGCCAGCAGGGCGGCCAGGCTGCGCGGCAGCTCTTCCTTACGGCTGCAGCATACACAGCCGTCCAGCAGCTTTTCCACACTAGTGCCGGTATTCTCCTGCAGAATATAGCCGTCGACATCCTTTTTTCCCAGCTCATTCATGACAACGCCGGGATTCAGCCCCCGCCGCTTGCTCTCCTTCAGCAGACTTAACAGCAGAGTAGTTTTTCCGCTCCCCAGAAATCCGCTCAGTATGATCACAGGTATCTTCATGGCTCACTCTCCCGCTTCGTTCTTGGAATTGCAAGAATCATATTTTCGGAAAATAACACGTTCCGGCTGAAACGATGCCGTCATTGAAAGACGGCCAAGCCGTTTTCACTTGTAATTCCATCTATACGTAATTCCTCCGCAGGAAAGACCACAATTCTAAGAGAGTTGAAATTTTGCGGATCACCAGTTGACAGCAGACAGGCGGACCATGTAGAATGTGTAAATCGTAATAATTACGATTAAATGAGAGGGAGTTGAATTTTAGTGAGAGTAATCGTTACCTTGGCCTGCACAGAGACTGGCGACCGCAACTACACCACTACGAAGAATAAGAGAACCACGCCCGGACGGCTTGAGATGAAGAAATACTGCCCGCGCCTGAAGCGTGTAACGCTGCACCGTGAGACCCGCTAACTTGTGGAATTGCTGTATCGTGGGATAAAGATGAAGTCCGATAGACGGCAATGACTGCATTGCTGCCCCATATTAAATTTGTGTAAGGAGTAAATCAATGAAGAGAATTCCTGTTACTGTGCTGAGCGGATACCTCGGTTCCGGCAAAACGACACTTCTCAATCACATTCTGCATAACCGCGATGGCCTGAAGGTGGCGGTCATTGTGAATGATATGAGTGAGGTGAACGTGGACGCGGGCCTGGTGAAATCCGGCAATACCCTCTCCCGGACAGAGGAGAAGCTGGTGGAAATGTCCAATGGCTGCATCTGCTGCACGCTTCGCGATGATCTGCTGCGGGAAGTGAATAATCTCGCGTCGGAAGGACGTTTCGATTATATTCTGATCGAGTCTTCCGGCATCAGCGAGCCGGTTCCGGTAGCCCAGACCTTCACCTATGCGAACCCGGAGCTGGATATTGATCTTACTGAGCTTGCCAGACTGGACACGATGGTTACGGTAGTCGATGCCAACCGTTTCTGGCATGATTTTGCTTCGGGGGACAGTCTGCTTGACCGCAATATGACTGCGGGCGAAGGCGACTTCCGGGATATCGTTGATCTGCTGATTGACCAGATTGAGACCTGCGATGTGCTGCTGCTGAACAAATGCGATCTCGTGGACGAGCAGGAGCTGAACAAGCTGGAGGCTGTGCTGCGCAGGCTTCAATCGCGCGCGAAGATCATCCGTACGGTTAATGCGGAGGTCGCCCCTTCAGAGATCCTGAATACAGGTCTGTTTGATTTCGAGCAGACGAGTCTGTCCTCCGGCTGGATCGCGGAGCTTGGCAAGGAGGAGCACACACCGGAGACGGAAGAATACGGCATCACCTCCTTTGTCTACCGGCGCAGAACACCGTTCCATCCGCAGCGGCTGAGCTTCTTCTTCAGTAACTGGCCGGCCGAGGTAGTCCGGGCCAAAGGTCTGGTCTGGCTGGCCGCGCGCGGGGATCTGGCCGCAACCATCAGTCAGGCGGGACCGTCCATTCAGTTCGGTCCGGCCGGTTATTGGCTGGCGACGATGCCGGAGGACCAGCAGCAGGAGGTGTTGGCT
Source organism: Paenibacillus sp. IHB B 3415 (assembly GCF_000802655.2). Taxonomy (NCBI): domain Bacteria; kingdom Bacillati; phylum Bacillota; class Bacilli; order Caryophanales; family Paenibacillaceae; genus Paenibacillus; species Paenibacillus sp. IHB B 3415. The sequence continues at coordinate 15,769 of NZ_JUEI01000097.1, forward strand.
GCCGAGCCGGATGTCAAGGCGAAGTGGGACGGGCAGTGGGGCGACCGGCTGAACGAGATCGTGTTCATCGGTGTCAGTATGAACCGTGCAGACATTGAAGCCCGGCTGGACCGCTGCCTGCTGAGCGCGGAAGAAATGCAGCTGGACTGGAACGAGTTCAACAATCCGCTGCCATGGCCGGCAGAGGAGCTGCTTGCTGCCGGGCAGGAATAGACAGCTGAGGAGGAGCGTGCAGCGGGCGGAAGGTTAGGGTTTAAGAATTGAACTCGGGTGATAGAGGGGATTTATATCCGGGTGGAATGGAAGACGGGGATCTGGAGTTACGGTGGAATGCAAGACGAGCATCTGAATTCGCGGAAGAGCCGGAATCGAGACTGTCGGTTCCGGCTTTTTACTGCCTAGATTACGGCGTTAATCAGTTTAATTACGATTAATTTTCGGTTTTGGGTTTACAGATCGTAATTATTACGATAATATCAATGGAGTCAAAACGTAATTATTACGAATAAATCTGCTGCTGTTGCCTGCGAATAGACTTTGCGGTGCATTAGGCTATCGAGGACTTGATCCTTAGGACCATTGAGGACAACAGCACCAGAATGGTGAGCTCTGCTGAATAGTACTGCTGAATAGCGCTGCGGACACCAGAGACCTTAAGTTGCAAATATTCGCTCTATCCTTTGTGTATCGGACACCAGAGCCCTTATTTACTGTGAAAAGCCCCGGAATCCACCGGTTGGGCTGCGATAGCGTCATCTGTGTCCATAAGCGCGGCGGATTTGGGTCATTTTGAAGAAATAACGGCACTGGAGTCCGTAAGAATTCCATGGCCGAAGAATGGGAATTAAGTCAGCTCCCCCTTTTCGGAAATCGGCCAAAGCATCAGCTCCATCTGAAGTTGAATGAAGAAGGGAAGACGATACACTATGATTTTGTCATCCATGCGGGATGTTGTGTTCGGCTACGGGAACGAGCCGGTCATTGACCGCTTGTCGCTGGATATTGAAGCCGGGCAGTTCATCGGGATCACTGGCCCCAACGGGGCGGCGAAGACAACGCTGCTCAAGCTTATGCTGGGCCTGCTGAAGCCCTGGAGCGGAACGGTCTCCCTGAACAAGGAGCTTACCGGCGGGGGCGGGCTGGTGATCGGCTATGTGCCGCAGCAAGTCGCCTCCTTCAATGCCGGATTTCCCAGCAAGGTCATCGAGCTGGTCCGTTCCGGCTGCTACTCCAGGCTGGGATTGTTCCGCCGCTTCACGAAGGAACAGGAAGCGCTGGTGGAGAGCAGCCTGCGTCAGGTCGATATGTGGGAGTACCGTAACCGCAGAATCGGCGAGTTGTCCGGCGGGCAGAAGCAGCGGATATGCATCGCCCGGGCGCTGGCCCAGCAGCCGCAGGTGCTGGTGCTGGATGAGCCGGCAACCGGCATGGATACTGCCAGCCGCAGCGGCTTCTACAAGCTGATGCGGCATTATGTCAGCCAGCATGGCCGCACCGTCATTATGGTTACACATGGCCTGGAAGAGACAAGATCCTATCTGGATACGGTGATCAGCCTGGAACGGCAGGAACAGGAGGGCTGGACATGCTTGGTTACGAATTCATGCAGCGTGCATTTTGGGCAGGAGGCCTGATTGGCATTATTGGTCCGCTGCTTGGCGTATATCTGATGCTGCGCAGGCAGGTGCTGATGGCGGACACCCTGTCCCATGTCTCACTTGCAGGTGTGGCGCTGGGTTCAGTCCTGCAGTGGAACCCGGCCATCAGCGGTTTCGCTGTGGCCGTAGCCGGAGGGCTCGTTATCGAGCAGCTGCGCCGTTCTTACCGTACATACAGTGAGCTTCCGGTAGCTATCATTATGACCTCCGGTCTGGCGCTGGCCGTGGTGCTGATGAGCCTGAAGCAGAACCTGACCAAGAGCTTCAGCTCCTACCTGTTCGGCTCCATCGTTGCCGTGAGTGATACCCAGCTTAAGCTGATTGCCATCGTGGCCGCCGCCGGACTTGTCTACTTCATTGTTCTGCGCCGGCCGCTGTACAACCTGACATTTGACGAGGAGACCGCCAGCATCGGCGGAGTCCATACCGGATTAATGTCCTTCTCGTTCGCCGTTCTTACCGGCATGACCGTTGCCGCAGCCATGCCTGTTGTAGGTGTGCTGCTGGTATCCGCTCTTATTGTGCTTCCGGCATCCATTGCGCTGCGGATTGCGTCCGGTTTTACCGCAGCCATTCTGATTTCAGTCGGTGTCGGCTTGACCGGTGTGTTTAGCGGCTTGACGGCTTCGTATTATATCAACACGCCTCCTGGAGGCACGATTGCGCTTATTCTGCTCGTATTTCTGCTGAGTGCCATAGCCGTACAACGGCTGATTACATTGAAAAACCGCCGCAACATAATAAGTACTAAAGAAATTAACAAAAAGTGAAAGAAGCGGAGGGGGAATTTGGAACTGTAGGAGCGATAGCGACCGCCTGAAAGCTTTCCGCAGGAAAGCTCGCTACGGAAGCATAATCAGTCACCGGATTTCACCCGCGAACAGCGGTATAGATCAAGAAATCTGGGGACAACAGCGGCCGGAAGTCCAAATGTTCACCGCAGTGTCCCGCAGGAAAGCTCGCTACGGAAGCATAATCAGTCACCGGATTTCACCCGCGAACAGCGGTATAGATCAAGAAATCTGGGGACAACAGCGGCCGGAAGTCCAAATGTTCACCGCAGTGACGACTAAGCTTTCTAGTTCAAATCTTAAGTACGTCTTATATACATTCATAAATCTACAACCATTTAAGAAAAGGGGTCTCCGAAAAATATGATGAATTCCAAATCAAAGTCCAAATTCAGAATCCGCCACCTTGCTGCCTTGTCACTCACCGCTATGCTTATTGTCTCCGGCTGCGGAAATAATACTGCAGGCAATGTTGCCTCTACTGGCAGCCCTGCTAACGCACCGTCAACTGCGGCTGCAGCTACAACCGTACCTGCGGCAGACAAGCTGAATATTAAGGTCAGCTTCTATCCGATGTATGAATTCACGAAGAATATTACCGGTGATCTTGCGGATGTGGAAGTGCTGATTCCGGCCGGCACCGAACCGCATGACTGGGAGCCGACCGCTAAGGATATGGCTGAGATTTCCGATGCGGATGTGCTTGTCTATAACGGAGCGGGTATGGAAGGCTGGGCGCAGCAGGTTGTGGACGGGGCCTCCGGCAGCAGACTGATTACCGTAGAAGCCAGTAAAGGGCTGGAAATCATGGAAGGAACGGAAGAGGAAGAGGGACATGACCATGAGCATGAGGATGAGCATGCCCATGAAGAAGGCACAGCGTCCGGAGAGGCTGATCACGACCACGAACATGACCACGAGGATGAACATGGGGAAGCAGCGCATGCCGGAGAAGGCCATGATCACGGCGGCCTTGACCCGCATGTGTGGCTCGCCCCGGCTATGGCGATCCAGGAGGTCCGCACGATTGAAGCGGCTTTATCCGTAGCCTCGCCTGAGAATGCAGCAGCCTTCAAAACCAATAGCGAAGCCTATATCGCCAAGCTGCAGCAGTTGGACCAGGAGTTCAAAGACGGGCTGAAGGATACGAAACGTAAGGACTTTATTACCCAGCATGCCGCTTTCGGATACTTGGCCCGTGAATATGGCTTAACTCAAGTGCCTATCGCCGGGTTGTCACCGGAGCAGGAGCCTTCCGCTGCTCAAATGGCAGAGATCGTAGAATTTGCCAAGGCGAACAACGTAAAAACGATCTTTTTCGAAACTCTGGTATCCTCCAGTGTGGCTGACACTATTGCCCAGGAAATTGGAGCCAAGACAGCTGTACTGAATCCGATTGAAGGACTGACGGAGGAAGACACCAGGAATAATCTGGATTACTTGGGCGTTATGCGCCAGAATCTTGAAGCTCTGAGCGCGGCGCTGAACGAATAAGAAGAAGAGAGGCTGATCCATACAATGGCTAAGAAATCGAAGGTTGTCAAGGAACTGAAGCGGCAGGAGCTGGTGGCGAAATATGCGGACAAACGCAGAGAGCTGAAAGCGGCGGGAGATTATATGGCGCTGCAGAAGCTGCCCCGTGATTCCTCGGCTACCCGTCAAAAAAACCGGTGCACCGTCTCCGGCAGACCACGGGGGTACTTAAGCAAATTCCATGTTTCGAGGATCGTCTTCCGCGAGCTCGCACTCCAGGGACAAATTCCCGGTATCACCAAGTCCAGCTGGTAGACCGTTAACTTCATAGATGCTCTGCCGCAAGACGGCTGATTCTCTGGGATACAGGGGACCAGCCGTTTTGACATATTCATAGACTTTGCCTGATGCAGCGGAGTGAATTATGATAGAGGATAAAGATATTCCGCAGCTGAAGGAGGCTTCTAAATGAGCTATACCGATACTTTTATCCGTGTTGCTGAAGATTGCCCGGCAGAAATTGGCATAACCCCGGTCTCAGGACGTCCGCTTCCGCCCGCTCATGTCATTCAATACCAGCTGCTGGCAGGTGCGCCTTACCACTATAACCATGAAGAGCTGCTGTATCAGGTCCATGTACGGCACAAAGGAATTCCCGAAGAAGAGCGGGACGCCCGCCGGGAAGAGATTTGGGCAGAGCTGTTCGCGAAGAATCATCCTTGCCTGCGGGCCTCCATGCTGCCCAAGAAGTACGGCTGGGGAGTCCACTATGATGCAGAAGGCAAAATCGCCTTGTACGCCAAAGAGTCTCCAGAGTACGATTATTATATTTCCAGCGGTGAAGCCGGGGTGAAGCTGCTGAATGCTATGCGCAGTAAGCGCCGCTGAGCAGGGAGCCGGGAGCGGGGAGCCAAAAGTACAGCATCACAATTTCCTGGATAGAAAGAAGGAAGCGTTATGTCACAGTATTGGAGTCAGCGGTTTGCCCGGGAGGGGATGATCTGGGGGAGCCGGCCCAGCCCGACTGCCGGGTGGGCCAAACAAAGGTTTATGGAAGACGGGGCGTCTTCCGTCCTGATTCCGGGTGCCGGTTACGGGCGGAACACCAAAGTGTTTGCCCCCGAATTTACCGTTTACGGCATAGAATTAAGTGAAGCCGCGCTGGAGCTGGCCGCAGAATGGGATCCCGGGACAACCTTTATCGCCGGATCTGCGCTGCAGCCGCAGCTTGAACATCCGGTGGATGCCGTGTATTGCTATGACGTGCTGCATCTATTCCTGGCAGATGACCGCCGCAGGCTGATTGAAGCGTGTCTTGAGCAGGTGCGCTCCGGAGGACTGCTCTATTTCACCAGCTTCTCCGATGAAGATCCCAATTATGGGTGTGGGACGGAGCTTGAATCGGGTACTTATGAATACAAGGCAGATAAGTATGCCCATTTTTTCAGCGACGGCGATTTAAGAGGGCATTTTGCCAGTACTGAGATTCTGGAGACGGGTGCATTTACCGAACCGCTGGAGAGTCCGCAGGGCGGGACCCATGAATACATACTAAGATACATTCTCGCGCGCAAAAAATAAACAGGTGCAGGGAGCGCAGCATCAAGAGGCCCTTCTCCAAACAGGAGGAGGGCCTTATTCAGATGTTTATTCAGGCGGTTACACTAGTGAAGCTCACAATCGGCGAACAGGATATGGCGCGGAATCCGGAAGAAATTCTCGGCTTTCTCCTGCAGCGCCAGCGTAGGCAGATGGCATTGGTGCAGCCACTTGCGGAACGTGCCGGGATGGACACCGATCCAGATGCTGACATCGGTTACCGAGAAATCATACACCATGCAGAGTCCGGTCAGGATGGCATTGCTTTGCGGTGAACGGGCAATCGTTCTTTTCATGAAACGGGACGGGGTCGGCTGGCACACAATCGGACTCTGCCGCAGAAGAGCTTCATTGAACAAGATGTGGGACGGATAACCGAGCAGGCGGCAGACCTTGTCCAGATTGGTTCTGGAGGGAATGCGGCCTTCATACACCCATGCGCTTACGCTGCGCGAGGAAACGGAGAGCTCTTCTGCAAGTCTGGAGAGCTTCATGTCCTTAGCCATCAGAATGGCCAGCAGAACGCGGTTGCGGATCTGGCTGCGCTTTGGCCGGCGAAATCTTTTGACACGTACACCTTGTCCAAGATATTTGCGGTTGATCAGAGACCAGGCCTGAATTTTATGTGGTTCTTGCTGATTCTTAGGCATAATTCCTCCGATATACTGAATTAATGAAGTGGTAATTCTTCTAGTTTAGCTGTATATGACTTTAACATTACACCAATGCTTTCGTCCAGATCAAATGCCTCCGTTTCGTCCAGCGCTAAGTTTCTTTCAGTAATGATGCTGTTTATGATATATTTTTAGTAATCAAATTTATATTAATCAAGAGCTGGGAGCGAGATAGATGATCAAGCATATTGTATTCTTCAAATTAAAGGACCGGTCCCCGGACAAAGTACAAGAGACAGTAGCCGTTCTACGCAACATGGAAGGAAGAATTCCGCAGCTTATCTCTATTGAAGTAGGGGCTGATCTGATTCACTCCGAGCGTTCGTATGATATTGCCCTGGTTACCGTTGTAGCCTCCATGGAAGATTTGCAGGCTTACCAGGTTCATCCGGCCCACAAGGAAGTTATCGCCCACATTAACGAAGTCAAAGATGTTTCTGTGGCTGTGGATTACGAGATTTAGGCAGCAAATGATCTGCAAGGCTGGAACCCATTAAGTACGGAAAGCGGTGACGGTTATGCGTGAGCTTGAGTATCCGATGGAAGCGTTAACGTATCTGGTTGTTTTTTTGGCGGCTTGCTTCATTATGCTGTTCTGGCTGAAGCGCCGGGGCAAACGCGGCAAGTAGCGGCAGTTATTGAGTGGCAGGTCAAATTACCGCAGGGTGGAGGGTCATCTGTGTATTATGTCAACCGGAAGCAAATTGAAACGATACTTGAACAAATCCCTGATCTGAATAACGGTCTCCGGCATGCGGCTTCTTCCTGGGATGGCAGTACGATACTCGGTCTTGTACAGGAACGCTGCCTGCATCTGGCGGTAGAAGTGGTTACCGATGTGGGCAGCTGTCTGATCGACGGGTTCATTATGCGGGATGCCGGGAGCTATGAAGATATTATTTCCATTATTCATGAGGAAAAGGTGCTGGGTGACAGCGGGATTTACCCTGATCTGACCTCGCTGGTAGCCCTGCGCAAGCCTCTGGTTCAGGACTATTATGTGTGGGAACGGAAGGCACTGCATCCGCTGACGCTGGTGCTGCCTAGTGTGCTGGAACAGTTCGCCTCTGAGGTGCGCGGCTATCTGGACCGGGAGCTGGGAATTGAAGTAACGGTGTAATCATAACGTAAAGTATGTAGTCAGACAGAAAGGAGGTCCTTTATGGCGAAGAAGGGTCAGGAAAGCGGTTCGACAAGGCGGATGATTATGACGCTGCTGAAGATGAAAGGGCCGCTGACAATCGGCGCTCTGGCGGAAGAATTGGGCATTACCGAAATGGGCGTCCGCCGCCATGTGCTTCAACTGGAGCAGGAGTCGCTTGCCAAGACCAAGGTGGTGCGCCAGGCCATGGGACGTCCTATGCATGTATACTCACTTACCGAGCGGGCGGAAGATCATTTTCCCAAAAGCTATCACAATCTGGCACTGGAGCTGCTGCGGGAGCTGGATCACGGGAGCGGGCTGGACGCGGTTAATGTGCTTTTTGAAGGCCGCAGGCGGCGTATGCTTGCCCAGTACACCCCTATGATGCAGAACCGCGATCTCGAGCAGCGTGTTGCTGAGCTGTCAGCGATTCAGAATGCCGGAGGGTATATGGCGGAATGGAGCAAGGAAGAGGACGGTTCGTATGTGATGCGGGAATATAACTGTCCGATCCGTCAGGTCGCTACCCAGTACCGCAAGGCCTGCCAGTGCGAGCAGCATTTGTTCGAGGAATTGCTTGATGCGAAGGTAACCCGCAGTGAATGTATGGCGGAAGGCGGCCAATGCTGCCGTTATGCAATCACTCCAAGCAAAAAGGAGAAAACTTCGGAAAACTCCAAATGATCAGTCACAGGACAAACTCTCTATGCTTATGATATACCAGAACTAGGCGATCGCCCGGGCGGCCGGGCAGAGGCACTTTGAATCCAAAGGAGAGATTGATGATGAAAAAGGATACCAAAAGCTTGCTCTGGGGTGTGCTTGCCGGCAGTGTGGTCGGAACCGTGACAGCATTGCTGTTCGCTCCTAAACCAGGTAAGGAGCTCCGCAAGGATATTGCCGAAGGAACGACTGAAGCGGTCGATAAGGTCCAGGAAATCGCCGGTCAGGCCAGTGAGAAGACTACAGAGATCTATGGCAAGGCTAAAGAAGTTGTAGTATCAGTCGTCAGTGAAGTCAAAGAATGGAGTAAAGCCGCCACGGATGCAGTTGAAGAAGCTAAGACGGCCACCGTAAGCGGAATTGCTGAGGATGCTGTGGAAGACTCAGAAGCGGCTGAAGCTGTGGAAGCTGCGCTGGAAGAGGAAGCCGTTGAAGCTGAGATTGAAGCTGAATCAGACACCGGTACTGCTGCAGTTGAAGATGCTGTTGACGGCAAAAGCGAAGGCGAACTTTCTTAAGCTGACCAAACAATAGAGGAGCCGCTTTCCGCAGACAGGCGGGAGGCGGCTTTTGCCGTTCCTGTCCAGGTCTTGCCCCGGTCCGGGACTGCTCCCTGATTGTTCCTTACTTGAACTAAGCCTGCAAATGGGGTATTATCTGCAATTGGGGCTGAAATCCTGGTACACTTTATTCCGGCCTTACATAAGCTACACAAAACAAGTTAAAGGATGCGGTGTGTTCGTGCAGCAAGCTATAGCTATATTAGACTCAGGTGTGGGAGGATTGACCGTTGTCAAGGAAGTGATGCGACAGCTCCCCAGGGAGAAAATCATCTATTTCGGCGATACGGCGAGAGCTCCATACGGACCCCGTTCGACTGAGGAAGTGAAATTGTTCACTGAACAAATCGTGGACTACTTAATTCAATTTAATCCTAAAATGATTGTTATTGCCTGCAATACAGCAACAGCGGCAGCTCTTGATTATATCTCCGCCAAGGTAGCCATTCCTGTGATCGGAGTCATTCACCCCGGTGCCCGCGCAGCCATCAGCGCATCCAAGAATGGCCAGGTCGGCGTCATCGGTACCATCGGTACGATCAAAAGCGGTGCATATACGGCGGCGCTGAAGCAGCTGTCACCGTTCGTCCAGGTGGTCAGCCAGGCCTGCCCGGCGCTTGTCCCCTTTGTAGAACAGGGATTATTCCGCTCGGAGGAGAGTCACCTTGCCGTAGCAGAGTCGCTGAACGGCATCAAATACGAGCCGATTGATACTCTGATTCTGGGCTGTACCCATTATCCGTTCCTGGTCGAGCCGATTGGTAAAGTGATGGGGCCGGGAGTCAAGCTGATCAGCTCGGCAGACGAGACTGCGCGGGAGATCAGCACCATTCTGTATGACAAAGGCCAGCTGGCGCGCGGGGATGAAAGCCCGATTCACCAATTCTTCTGCAGCGGCGATGCTGAGATGTTCCAGCGGATCGCCCGGGACTGGCTTGGCGAGCAGATTAGCCGTACCCCTGTAGTATGGCAGGTATCCTCGATGTAGGCTGGGATGCTCTCTGTGGTGAATTGAATAGGGACAAACCCCCAGGCATCACGGGGGCGGATGTTACAAGCCGGGAGCGGGATTCCCGGCTTTTTTTGTATGTTCAAATCTTTCATGACATGGAGCTGCTGCTCATATACTAGGCTAGGGCTGTGTCCCGCCTGTATTCGCGGAGATATCCGGACAGGCTGGAGGGGACGGCGGCTCAAGAGGGCCGGGAGGATGAGACATATGCAGCAATATATTGCCCGCAGGGGAGATACCGTAAGCCGTATAGCCGCAAGACACGGACTGACACCGGAGCATGTCATTCAAGGGAATCCATGGGCTGGAAGCCAGCCTTATTTATATCCGGGGCAGGTGCTGTTCCTGCCGTCTGCTCCGCGTAAGCGTTATGCGGTGCAGGAAGGGGACGATGCACACAGCATCGCTTCCCTGTTCGGTGTGGGAATAGACGAACTGGAAATGCTGAATCCGGGAGTAAGCTCGGGGCGCATATGCCTGCCGGGCAAGGTGCTTGTGATTCCGGCCGCAGCCCGCCGTGAGGAAGTCTATCTGCGCGGTGAATACGGACCGGCTGACCTGGAGGCGGATACCGCCAGGCTGGCGGGCAAATATCCTTTTGTCAGCACTGAAGCCATCGGCACCAGCGTGCTCGGCAAGCCAATCACTCTGCTGCGGATCGGCAGCGGCGCACGGCATCTGCATGTGAATGGCGCGCTGCATGCCAATGAATGGCTGACCGCGCCTTCGCTGATGCGCTTCATTGAAGAATACGCGGCAGCTTTTGCTTCAGGCAGCGCGTGGCATGGCCATCAGCCGGCGGACTGGCACCGGGACTGGACGCTATGGGCGGTGCCGATGGCGAATCCCGATGGCGTCGAGCTGGTGCAGGAAGGCGCGCTGCCGGACCATCCTTATTACGATGCGCTGATGAAATGGAACAGCGGCAGGCGCAGCTTCCGCCACTGGAAGGCCAACATCCGCGGCGTGGATCTTGGCGATCAGTTCCCCGCCCACTGGGAAGAGGAACGCGACCGGCGGCAGGTTCCCGGTCCGGCTCCGCGGGATTACGGCGGGCATGCGCCGCTCTGTGAGCCGGAGGCAGCGGCGCTGGCGGCTCTGGCCGAGCGGATTCCCGGCGATGCTGCCGTATCCCTGCACAGCCAGGGTGCAGAGATTTACTGGAACTACCGGGGCTACGAGCCGCCGGAGAGTAAGCGGTGGGCAGCGGGGCTTGCGGCGGTGAGCGGCTACCGGGCCGTCGAGCTGACCGGCAGCGATGCCGGATACAAGGACTGGTTCATCCAGCGCTTCCGCAAGCCGGGATTCACGGTAGAGCTGGGCATAGGCAAGAATCCGCTGCCTGCGGCTGATTTTGAGGATATGGCCCTGGAGACCGGACTCATACTCGGGGCGATACTCTCAAATTTGAAATAATAATGAAACAATGTCTGCAAATTTGCGTAAGATAGCAGCAAAGGGCACGGCCGCAATCCTCCCTATCGATCCTTCGCGGCTGTATCCTTTTTTATTGTATTGCCGGTTGGAGACAAATCTGGTCCATGGACCCGATTAATAGGCGCAATAATAAGCGCACAAAGAAATCGTTCCTTAAAGAGCGGGCGGGCTGCCCCCCCCGACGCTTAAGGGGCGGTTTCTTTTTGTATTTGCTGGGGAGTAGGGGGAAATGAGGAGCAGAAACGCCCCTGATTCTGCTGGAAGTGGGCTGGGAGAGTAAATGAGGAGCAGAAATGCCCCTGATTCCGCCTGGAGTGGGCTGGGAGAGTAAATGAGGGGCAGAAATGCCCCTGATTCCGCCGGAAGTGGGCTGGGAGAGTAAATGAGGAGCAGAAATGCCCCTGATTCCGCCTGGAGTGGGCTGGGTGAGGTAAATGAGGGGCAGAAATGCCCCTGATTCCGCCGGAAGTGGGCTGGATGAGTAAACGAGGAGCAGAAATGCCCCTGATTCCGCAGTAAATGAGGAGCAGAAATGCCCCTGATTCCGCCGGAAGTGGGCTGGATGGGGCAATGAGGGGCAGAAATGCCCCTGATTCCGCCGGAAGTGGGTTAGACGGACGAATGAGTTAGACTAATTTTTCCAGAGACAGCCGCTTGGTTAGTGGCTTGCCAAAATTGGTTACTGGTGATGCAGGATCGGGCGCTCTAATGGAGAGACGCGGACTGAAAAGCGCTTATTTCACGAAAAAACCTAATAATGGGGCTGAAGCGGACTGAGATTCCGTTAATTTGTTCATTCGGGCTCAAGATGGGGGATATTCTGACACTTAACGGAATCTGAGTCCGTTTGACAGGCGATTTCGCCTGATTCCATCATTTAGCGGAATCTCAGTCCTCATCACTAGCTGAGCCGGGCTGAGGTTCAGCTAGTATACGCAAAGACAATGCACGCTCGAAGAGCATACATACGTCCATTCCTCCACATACCCCCACCCCCACACAAAGTGCTAACGTTACTCCAACGGCCTACACCAACTCGAACACCAGCTCCACCCCAACCCCAACCCCAACCCCAACCCCATGAGTCTCCCGCCCAGGCATTTTATAGTCAAAATAATGCACATCAAGGCGTATGAAAGCTATACCGTACTCGCAAATGTCTCTTGATAAAATTAGCGTATAGAAGAGTGGCGGACGGCTCCACGGAAAGAGGCCGGCCGCCGGGAAAGTGAGGGCCACATGGAGAACGATACGTATACGCTGAAAAGTAAACAGATCCCGCTTGTCTCTTGATAAAATTAGCGTATAGAAGAGTGGCGGACGGCTCCACGGAAAGAGGCCGGCCGCCGGGAAAGTGAGGGCCACATGGAGAACGATACGTATACGCTGAAAAGTAAACAGATCCCGCTCAATTCCTCCTACGATGTCATTGTAGTCGGAGGCGGACCTGCGGGCTGCACTGCCGCAGCTGCGGCGGCAAGAGAAGGGGCGCGGACGTTGCTGGTCGAGGCGACCGGCAGTCTGGGCGGAATGGGAACCTCCGGCCTGGTGCCGGCCTGGTGCCCATTCTCGGATAAAGAGAAGATGGTCTACCGTGGTCTCGCGGCCAAGGTATTCAATACCTTAAAGGCGCAAATGCCGCATGTCCGGGAGGATGCGATGGACTGGGTGCCGATCGAACCGGAGAAGCTTAAGCGTGTCTATGACGATCTCGTAACGGAGTCGGGAGCGCATATCCTGTTCCTGACCGCGCTTGCGGATGTGGAACGAGATGATGAAGGCAATATCACAACACTACTCCTCCTGAACAAAGGCGGCCTGCAAGCCTTCCGCGCAGCTGTGTATGTCGATTGCACAGGAGATGGCGATGTCGCCGCATGGGCAGGCGCCGAGTACCAGATGGGGGACGAAGAGACCGGCGAGCTTCAGCCGGCAACGCATTGCTTCATCCTTGGCAACGTGGATGATTACGCGTATTTGAACGGGCCGAAGCTGCATGCGGAGAACCCGCACAGCCCGATCCATGAAGTGGTCCGGTCAGGGGAATACCCGGCAATTCCGGACACCCATCTGTGCAACAACATGGTGGCTCCGCGTGCCGTTGGCTTCAACGCCGGGCATCTCTGGGGAGTCGATAACACGAATTCCTTCTCCGTATCCGGGGCGCTGGTTGAAGGACGCAAGATGGCGGCTGCCTACCGGGACATGCTCGCCGCTGTCCATCCCGCGGCCTTCGGCAATGCGGTGGTCATGAGCACGGGCACGCTGATCGGAACGCGGGAGTCCCGGCGGATTACCGGCGATTATGTCCTGACGGCGGAGGACTACATCTCACGAAGAAGCTTCGACGATGAGATCTGCCGCAACAGCTACTTCATTGATGTGCACGGCACACAGAAGGAGCAGCAGAGCGGCGCCGGGTCCAGCCAAGCGATCACGCTCTACGGTCCGGGCGAATCGCACGGCATTCCGTACCGCTGCCTTACGCCGCGCGGACTGCGCAATGTACTGGTCGCCGGCCGTTCGATCTCCTGCGACCGCAGGGTGCTCGGCAGTGTCCGGGTGATGCCGGTCTGCCTGGCGATGGGCGAAGCAGCCGGACTCGCGGCAGCACTGGCTGTGGCTGCCGCTCAGACCGGCGGCGACGTACATGCCGTTGATATCGCCCGTCTGCGCGGCCGCCTGCGGGAAGAAGGCGGCTATCTGCCGGACAACCAAGCTGAAACTGCAGGGGAGAGAATGCAATGAGTGAATCTGCTGTTACCCGTAAGACAACCGGGGCACAACCCAAAACTTACTGGACACGCAAAAGAAGGGAGCAGCTGGCGGGGTGGCTCTTTATCGCTCCTGAAGTGATCGGTATGCTGGTGATCGCCGTGTTCCCGCTGCTGTTCAGCCTTTTCCTCAGCTTAACGGAGTGGAATCTGGTCGGAGGCTTGTCCGCCATTCACTTTGTGGGGCTGGACAACTTCGTCGAATTGTTTAGAGACAACCGCTTCCTGCTGGCACTGAAGAATAACGTGCTGTTTACGATCGGCACGGTGCCGGTCACGATGCTGCTGGGGGTGGTCCTCTCGGCGCTGATCCATAAGAAGCTGTATGCCAAAACCTTTTTCAAGGTAGCCTTCTTCGTGCCCTACATTTGTTCAACCGTCGCGATTGCCGCCGTCTGGCAGGCGCTATATCACCCGTCCAAAGGGCCGATCAACCAGATTCTGATGCAGATCGGTTTGTCCGAACCGCCGCGCTGGCTGGTCGATACCAGCTTCTCGCTGATCGCCATTATGATTATTTACGTCTGGCAGCTGCTGGGCTATCAGATCATCATCTTCCTGGCCGGCATGACGAATATTCCGGAAGAGCTGTATGAAGCCGCAACGATTGACGGTGCGAGCGGGATCGGACAGTTCCGGCGGATTACGCTGCCGCTGCTGGGCCCGACTACTTTTTTCCTGGCGATCACCAGTACGATTTCGTCCTTCAAAATCTTCGATATGATCAAGTTCCTGACGGACGGCGGTCCCAACTATTCCAGTACGGTCATCGTGTACCAGATTTATGAGGAAGGGTTCGAGCGCTTCAAAATGGGCTACGCCTCGGCAATGTCCTGGGTGCTGTTCCTCATCATTATGCTGGTTACGTCGATTACCTGGATGACACAGAACCGCAAAATCCATTATTAGTCTACGGCGAAAGGAACTAAAGGCAATGACAATGAGAAAATTTAAGACCGGCAATCTGATCTTTACCGCCCTGTTCGCCCTGCTCTCGGTATTCTTTCTGATGCCGCTGGTCTGGATGCTGTCCGCAGCCTCCAAGACGGAGAAGGAGGTCTGGACCTTCCCGATTCAGTGGATTCCCACGGACTGGAACCTGATCGCCAACTTTAAGGCGGTATGGATGGGCGACGTCGCGTTTGGACTATTTTATATGAATTCGATTAAAATCGCCCTGATATCCACAATTGCTACAATTGTGATATCGGCCATGGCAGGTTACGCGCTCGGCAAGCTTGATTTCAAGGGCAGAACCCTGATCTTCACCCTGATGCTGGCTTTCATGATGATCCCGGAGCAGGCGACACTCGTTCCGCGCTATATTATGATCAAGGAGCTGGGACTCTACGATTCGCATGCAGCGCTCATCCTGATGGGGATGTTCTCGAGTTACTTCACCTTCCTGCTGCGCCAGTTCATGATCGGCATTCATAATGATATGCTGGAAGCTGCCGAGCTCGACGGTGCCGGATTCTTCCGCATCTTCTGGAGTGTTGTGCTGCCGCTAAGCCGGCCGATCCTGGCTACGGTAGGGATTATCAAGTTCATCTGGACGTGGAATGATTACCAGGGCCCGCTGATTATGCTGAATTCGACCAAGCTGTATACCATTCCGCTGGGGATGCAATTCTTCAAGGAAGAGTTCGGTACACAAATCTCCGTCATGATGATGGCTTCCGTAGCTGCGATTCTGCCGCTGCTTATCTTGTTCCTGGCCCTGCAAAAGCAAGTCATTGACGGCATTGCCATCGGCGGAGTCAAAGGTTAAAGTAATATCTCCGGGCAGCTATCCCTGCCCGGACCGGAAGGTCAAAAAAGTGTACGCGCGCGGGCCTTAGATTGTATAATGAGCCTGCAGACAACAAATCAAGGGGGAATTGCTTTGAAAAAACTATCTTTAGTATTAGCAAGTATGATTCTTATGCTCTCCGTTACCGCATGCGGCGGGAACGGCAACAGCAGTAATTCGGCCGCCACCGATGCGCCGGCTTCGGCTGATCCGGCTGCCGGAAGCAGCAGTACAGACCAGCCCGCAGGCAAGGCGAAGATCAAATTCTACACGTTCAAGGCCGATAAGCCGGAAGAACCGATTTACCAGGCCGTTCAGGCGTATAACGAATCCCAGGATAAAGTGGAAGTCGAATATGAATCACTGGTTCAGAACAGCGACAGTACTGATTTCATGAAGAAGCTGGATATTCTCGTAGCCGGCGGAGAAGTGGTCGATGTATTCATGACCGGTAATGAGGATGAACTGCTGGAGCGTGCTTCACGCGGTGTTGTGGAACCGCTTAACTCTTTCTTTGAGCAGGAGAGTATTACACCGGAGGATGAATATTCCAAGCTGCTGAAGCTGGATGACAAGGTATACGGCATTCTGCCGAGCTCCACCCAGTGGCTGACGGTCTTTAACAAGGATCATCTGGAAGCAGCCGGCCTGTCCCTGCCTGAGATGGGCTGGACGTGGGATGACTTCCGCGACTATGCCAAGAAGCTGACGACACCTGAACACTACGGAACCTACTTCCACACTTGGGGTGAGTATCCGAACATCATCGCTTACACCGAGAAGCCGCATCCGCAGCTGAGCGCAGATCTGAAGCCGATTTTCGATGATCCGTCCTTCGAGTACTTCTTCAATCTCCGCCGCACTATGGAGAAGGAAGATAAGAGTGTTGAACCGTATGCCGATGTGCTTGCTTCGAACTATCATGTGCTACAGCAGTTTTTTGCCGGAAATGCCAGTATGCTCGCTGTACCAAGCTATGCTGTCCGGGCGGCGCTGAATCTGGAGAAATTCCCGCATGAGTTCCAGACGATGTACGCTCCGCTGCCGCGCTCTGTGGATACGGAAGAGATCGGTATGACGAATATTTCCGGCGGCGGCCTCGCCATGGGCGCGAAATCGGAGAACAAGGAAGCCTCCTATGATTTCATCCGCTGGATGTCCAAGGAATCCTATAAATTCACGAAAGAAATTCCAGCCTTCAAGGGTGTAGACGGAACGGAATTAATCAACGGCTTCTTTGGAGAAAATACAGATTTAATCGATACCGCATCGCTGTCCAAGACACTGTTTGATCCCAATATTCAAATGCCTGACACCTTCAGTGTGCCTTATGGCAGTGAGCTGAAAGCGATTGTGGAGAATGGCTTCGCCAGCTTTATCCTGGATAACCGCAGTTTCGATGAGGTCAAGACTGAAATGACAGCCGAAGTGGAGAAAGTGGTTCAGGCCAACCAGAAATAATGAATTAAGCTAAAGGCGGCAGCGATTATGGATTATAATAGGGACGTTGAATTTACATTACAGTACAAGGTGGATACATTATGAAATGGTTAAGCCGTTTTTCTTTCCATCGCAGACTGCAGTTCACGTTCCTGATCCTGATCCTGCTGCCTTTTATTGTCGTTACCTTCTGGTCGTACACCTCCGTGAGAGAGAATGTGAGTGATAAAATCTCGCGTGCAGGCGAGGAGACGCTGAAGGTTATCGGGAGTCAAATCGAAAAAACAGTAGACAGCATCTCGTTTGTCTCGGTCTATTTCTCTGAGGCATATGATCCGGCCGTGCTGGAAAGTCTGCGCTATTTAAAAAACACCGGGAACTTCGGCAACTACGGAGTGTATACCCACTACAATAAACTCAAGACTACGGCCAATATATTATCCGTGCAGTCGCTGGATGCCGATCTGCAGATTATGCTGGTCAACCGGGAGAACCGGATTCTGATCGGCAACCAGAATATTCCCGTCTTTTCGGGCCTGCCGGAGCAGCTTCAGCAGGAGAGCAGCAAGCTGAATGAGCAGGAGAAGATCTCACTGCAATGGTTTCCCTACGGCGGCGACCCCTCTGCACCGGATTATTATTACGCTGTACGCTTCATTACCGATCCGCTGAATCAGGAGAAGCTGGCGACGCTGTATGTGGGCATTCCGAGCCATTATTTTCATAACCTGCTGGATACGGGCAATAGCGCCAACATTCTCTCCCTGGCTGACGGGCTGGGCAGAAGTATCGCGGTCACGGGCGGAGCGGATACCCCGAAGGAGAGTCAAATGCTGGTCAGTGAGGTCCGTATTCCAAAAGTGGGCTGGCTGCTCACCAGCAAGACGCCGCGCAGCTCCATCGACAGCCATATCAACCGCGAGTTTCTGGTCTCGATATCGATAGTCGGACTGTTCTTTCTGGCGTTTCTGATCCTCTCCATGCTGTGGGCCGGATATATCAATAAGCCGATCAGTCTGCTGCGGGCAAGCGTCAAGCAGTATGTCGGCGGCAACCGCGCTGTGCGGATTCCGGTCCGGGGCAAGGATGAAGTGGCAGTGCTGTCCGCAGCCTTCAACCAGATGCTGGATGATATGAATCAGCTGCTGCAGCAGGTCGAGAGTGAGCAGGAGGAGAAACGGCTGCTGGAGCTTCAGGCATTGGCGGCGCAGATCCGGCCCCATTTTCTGCTGAATACGCTCAACTCCATCAAGGTGGATCTGCTGCTCTCCGGGGACCAGTCCCATGGTGCGATGATCGATGCGCTGATGAAGCTGCTGCGCGTATACGTTCATGTAGATAAGCCGCTGGAGCTGGCGGAGGAGTGCAAGGTGCTGGGCAGCTATGTGCAGGTGATGCAGATCCGTAACCGGCTGGATATCGCTTTTGAATGCGTGCTGGACGAGAAGGTAGGCGAGGTTATGCTGCCAAGGCTGCTGCTGCAGCCTATTGTCGAGAATGCCATCAGCCACGGCTTCTCTGCGCGTCCGGCGAAGCCGGCGATCTTGCTCGAGGCAGCGTTTGAAGACGATATGCTGAAGATCAGCATCAGCGATAATGGACGGGGGATGCCGGAGGATAAGCTCCAGCGCCTGAACCGGCGGCTGCAAGGTAATGAAGACACGGCACTCTGGCCGGAAAAAGGGGTCGGACTCGTGAACACGGCACGCCGGCTGCAGGTGCTGTACGGATACCGCGCGCGGCTGAGTGCGCAGGCAGGAACAGAGGAAGGCATGACTTTTACCCTATATATCCCCGTAACCAGTGAGAAGGAGGCGGTCCCCCTTGATGACCCTGATGCTGATTGATGATGATGTCCCGATGCTCGAATATGTAGAATATCTGCTCGGGTCACTGGGACTGGAGCTGCAGCTGGTGGCTTCGGCCTTCAGCAGTGAGGATGCGCTGGAGCAGTTCCATGCGGCTTTGCCGGATGTCGTCATTATCGACATCGGCCTGCCGGGCATGGACGGGCTGGAGCTGGCGGACGCCTTCCGTATTACGAAGCCGGAGGTGCGCCTGATCTTCCTGACCTGCTATGAGGATTTCCATTACTCGAAGCGGGCCATCCAGCTGGAGGCGGATGATTATCTCATTAAGGATGAATTATCGCCGGAACAGCTGAAGAGCAGTTTAAGCAAAGCGATGAGCCGTTTCAAGAGCCGCGAAGAGCTGCTGGAGCGTTATTCCTTCCGCCAGGCGATTGAGCGCAATAAGGAAGTGCTGAAGCAGAGCTTCCTGAAACAGCTGCTGTCCGGTGCGGCAGACCAGGAGAATACGCTGGAATTCGGACAGCGCCTCGGGATCTCCTGGAAGCATCCTTATTTGCGCCACGGGTTTATCCATATGGATGCCGCCTCTGTAACCGAGCGTTACCGGTACAAGGATATTCCGCTGATTCATTTTGCCGTGAACAATATAGCGCTGGAGCTGTCCGCCGGAGAAGCTTCCATTACACCGATTATGAGCAGGGACGCTGACATTTATCTGGTCTGGAATGTAGCTGACCCCGGCAGCCCGGGGACGGGGCTGACTGATTTCATGCAATCCGTGCTGGAGAAGGTGGAGCAGTACCTGAAGATTACCCTGCGGGGGTTCTATTCAGGGGTTTCCGTGTCTATACGGAACTTCGACTCGCTGTATAAGACGCTTATGGACAGCCGCGATCACAACTTCTATCATGCGGTTACGCCTATTGCCGCCCTCGAAGAACAGGCGGATTTTGGGCAGACCGCCGAATGGCGCGGAGATAAGGAACGCGGGATGCTGTCGCTGGCGCTGGAGGAGGGGCATGCCGCCTGGATTGATCTGGCAGTCAACCAATGGACGCAGCAGGTCACCGCGGATAGGCTGCTGCCCCGGCTGGTGAAGGAGGTTTGCGGCAATTTTGTGCGCCAGATGGCCTTTGAAGCCGGAGGACTTGCCGAGGAGGACTTCTTCACCCAGCTTGAGCAGACGGTTCATATCCAGGAGGCAGCCCGCCTGACCAAGCGGGAGCTGCGGAATCTGTGGAGACAGCATACGCTCGCACCCGTGGCGGCGCAGGAGAAGGATATCCGGCTGCAGGAGGTGGACCGCTTCCTGGAGGAGCATGTGGACCAGATGGTGACCTCGACCGATATGGCGGAGCATCTGCATCTGAATGCCAGCTACTTCTCCCGCTATTTCAAGAAGCTGTCCGGCATCAATTTCACCGACTACGTCAATCAGTACAAAATGAACATGGCCATCACAATGCTGGCGCGCCCGCATGAAACGGTGGAGAATGTAGCCTACACGCTGGGCTTCTCCGACCGGGCGTATTTCTCCAAAGTGTTCAAGAAATATAGCGGGAGAAATCCCAGTGAATACAAAGCCGGGCCGGCTGAAGAGGGCATGGGTGAGGAACGAGCGGACTAGACAAGGGAATAAACAACATCCCCATTGGAATCAATTCAGCTTCAATCTATATAGGCTTGTATTAAGGAGGAATTGTAATGAGTGAATTTACGTTTAGATTACCTGCGGAAGAAATCACCGTTTCGCATGAAGTGGATGTGCTGGTTGCAGGCGGCGGGCCTGCGGGCGTGGCGGCTGCGATTTCCGCCGCCAGAAGCGGAGCGCGGACGCTGCTGATTGAGCAGCGCGGCTTCCTGGGCGGCATGGGCACCGTTGCCCTGGTGCCGGCCTTCTGTCCCTACAGTGACGGGGAGAAGGCGGTGGTGCGCGGCATCGGACTTCAGCTGCTGGAGCAGATGAAGGCGGAATGTGAGCCGGAATTCCGGGAACGCTTCGGCACTGAGCTGGACTGGGTGCCCATCGATCCGGAGGTGCTTAAGCGTGTATACGATGATGCTGTGGCAGAGAGCGGAGCCGGGGTGCTGCTGCATACCATTGCCAGCCAGACTGTGATGGACGCAGACGGTCGCAAGATCGAAGGTGTCGTAATCGTCAACAAATCCGGCCGGAGCCTCATCAAGGCGAAGACGGTAATCGACGCGACAGGCGATGCCGATCTGGCTGCCCTGGCGGGCGCACCATTCCATAAAGGCGGGGAGGCAGGTGAGCTTCAGGCGGCGACGATGTGTTACCTGCTGGCTAATGTGGACCGAAAGCGCTTCCTGAAGTATCTGAATGAAAGCGGTGACACCGAACAGATTCATCGGGCGGTGCAGCAGGCCCAAGCGGACGGGAAGCTGCCGCAGGGCCGGGATTCGGTCTCTGGCCTGTCCTGGGTTGCCGATTATCTGGTCGGCGTCAACTTCGGCCATGTCTTCGGCATCGATGGCTCCAGAGCGGAGGATTTGACCCGGGGCGCCGTGGAAGGCCGCAAGCTGGTCCTCCGCCAGCTGGAATTCTTCCGGGCGTACGTGCCCGGCTTTGAACATGCCCACCTCGTGTCCACCGGAGAGCAGATCGGCATCCGCGAGACGCGGCGGATTGTGGGCGATTATGTTCTGACACAGGATGATTTCATGAATATGGTGTCCTTCCCGGATGATATTGCCCGCAACAGCTATTTCATCGATATCCATATGGCGCGCAGCAGCGGAGCAATGCATATTCACCATCTGCCGCCCGGTAAATCCCACGGCGTCCCCTACCGCTGCATGCTGCCGGTTGGTCTCGATAATGTGTGGGTGGCAGGACGCGCAGCCTCCTCGGACCGCGTAGTGCAGGGCTCGCTGCGCGTGATGCCCAACTGCTTCGCTATGGGGCAGGCGGCGGGAATGGCGGCAGCGATGGCTGCCGGTACGGACAGCCAGAGCAGGAAGGTAGATATCACCGCGCTTCAGCGCGGGCTGGTTCAGCAGGGGGCCTGGCTTGGCGAAGCATTGGCTGCGTTATAACTAATTGCGGGAGAGTGATTAGAATGACAAGTAACCATGTGAAACATAATTCAAGCAAAAACAGGCCGGGCAGGCTCACCATGCTGGGCATGATCGTATTTTTACTGTTCAGTCTCCTATCCGGCTTGTCAGGTCCAGTTGCAGAGGCGGCAGGCACCACATATTACGTCGATTCTGCCCTGGGCAGTGACAATAGCTCCGGCACCAGTGAAGCGGCAGCCTGGAAGACGCTGGGCAAAGTGAACAGTATCACCTTCAGCCCGGGGGACCGGATTCTTTTGAAGGCAGGCAGCGTGTGGACTGATCAGTATCTTGATCTGCAGGGCTCAGGCTCTGAGGGGAACCCGATCACAGTAGACCGCTACGGGAGCGGAGCCAAACCGCTGATTCATTTCGGCAACACAGCCGTGGGCGGTGAAGGCTTCGGGGTCCGATTGCGCAATGTCTCCTACTGGGAGATCAATAATCTGGAGATTACAAGCGGACAGCAGCCCACGGATATGCGGAGAAACGGCGTGCTGGTTGTGGGGGAAGGAGCAGGAGCGGGGAACTTCCGGCATATTTATATCCGCAATCTCGATATTCACGATATCTTTGGCACGGACCGCAGAACGGGCGGAATTAATGTTCATGCCAGGGGAGCCAATACCGCACCGGAGAGCACCTGGGATGATATTCTGATCGAGAATAACACAGTCATCAACGTGGCGGATACTGGGATTCAGACGATGACGGATGCTTTTTTCAATAGTGCATGGACTCATAAGTTTGATGCTTTCAGCAATGTGGTGATCCGGGGCAATGTGGTGGAGAAAATCCACCGGGACGGCATCCTGGTCAGAGCCAGCGCCTCGCCGCTGATCGAATACAACAAGACGAAATCCATCGGAGAAGCCACCGATGTGAATACATCCATCGTCAATTACCTTGAGGATATCACTGTCGTTGCGGCGCAGTGGGCTTATTATACCAAAGGTGCTATTTTCCAGTATAACGAGGCCTCCGATACCCGGATGCTGGGCGGAGACGGCCAGCCGTGGGACTTCGACATTGAGGTGCACGACAGCATCTACCAGTATAACTATAGCTATAACAACGAGGGCGGCACATTACTGGTCATGAACAATACGAATAATAATATCTTCCGCTACAATATCAGCCAGAATGATAAGGATGCGAACGGGGTGTTCCATCTGGTGAACGGCGGCGGCAATCTGTACGTCTACAACAATATCATCTACCGTTCGGGAACGCAGAACAAGGCGTTGACCCATGCGAGCAATACAGGAATGGCCTATTACACTAATAATATCTTTTATAATGCTGCCAGCGGTCAATACACGAACAGTCCGAGAATGACGTATGATCACAACAGCTTCTACGGGCTGAATTCGGGTGTTCCCAGCGATCCTAACAAAATCACCGGCAATCCCGGCTTCGTCAGTCCAGGCACGGCCACAGGACTCGCTTCGGCAGACGGTTATAAGCTGGTGCAGACCTCTCCGCTGATCAATGCCGGGGCGGTGGTTGCAGGCAACGGGGGTCTCGATTACTTCGGAAACACACTGTATAACGGCGTGCCGGATATCGGTGTATTCGAGTTCCAGGGTACAATCACACCGCCGGTTACGCTGCTTCAGGATGATTTCGAGGATAACAATTACAGCGGCTGGACGACTTCAGGCGGGGCGTGGAGCGTAGCGGATGACGGTACGAAAGCTTTGACGCAGACATCGTCGTCAGGGGAAGCGCTGGCGTATACCGGCGATGCCTCCTGGAGGAACTACACATATTCGGCCAAAATTAAGCTGCTGAATGCCTTCGGCAACGCTGGACTGCTGTTCCGGTATGCGGATGCCTCGAATTATTACATGTTCAGACTGAATGATTCAGGCGACAAAGCGGAGCTGTTCAAAAAAACAGCCGGCACACTCACGATGGTAAGCAGTGCCGATGTTGCTGTTACGCCCGGCCAGTGGACGGAGCTGAAGGTGATGGTCAGCGGCAGTACGGTTACGGCTTTTGCCGGCGGTACCCAGCTGATCCAGTGGACCGATACGGCGGCGCAGCCGGCCGGAGGGAAGATTGGCATCCGGATGCATTCCAGCACCGCCCGGATCGACGATGTTAAGGTTACGGAATAAAGTTTAGCGGGATGATCCGGTCAAATTTTAGTTAAAAATGAAACGATCTCTGCAAATTTGCGTAAGATAACAGCAAAGGGTATGGCCGCAATCCTTTCAACAGGTGCTTGGAGGCTGTGCCCTTTTCTAATGACATAAGCAAATGAAGCAGGGAGGACTACTCAATGAAATTCAGAAAACTGTTGTCGCTCAAACAATGGTCTCATATATTCCGCAGCTCCTGGCAGTATATCATTTCACCGAACGTCACTATGGGGGATAAGCTGCTGTTCACTATTCCGGCGCTGCTGTACTGGGTGCTGCCCGACTTCATGCCGTTTATACCAATTGATGACATCGGGGTAACGATGCTGCTGATGGGCTGGTTCGTCTCGCGGATGGACCGCAAATACCCGGCGCTGAAGAGCCTAAGATGACGGTTTTACGACACTTTTGACTGCTCAATCTGATGTATTTCAGCAATATGGTTGCTTTTACATCCTATATTCCTTAAAATGAATTATTGAGTATTTAAACTATAGATGCCCGGGAGATGGAATAGGATGAACGTCAAAATTACCCGCAATGCGGCTAAAGTGATAAAGAAAACTATGGAGCTTGAAGGCAACAGCGAGCTTAAACTGCGCGTAGCGATTACGCATTCCCACGGTGACCATGCCCACTACGGCCTGGATCTGGACACGCCTAAGGAGAACGACGTAGTCATCTCCACCGACAAAGAAATCGATGTTATTCTTGATCCGAACCAGCCGCTGCTGGACGGTGTGAAGATTGATTATCTCTACTTCCCTGAGGAAGGCTTCGTTATTACTAATCCGTCTAAAGGAAATCATGGCGATCACTAATTGATCCGCCCGTATTTTACGGACATAAAGAAGGGTTGCTTCATGGCTAACGATATAAGATTATGTGACGAGTGCAATCATATCAAAATGAAAAGCATCGTGCCCAAGCTGCTGAAGATGGCGCCTGACGCCGAGATCAAAACAGGCTGTATCTCCTACTGCGGACCTTGTGGCAAACGCCCGTTTGTTTATATCAACGGTCGTTACATCAGCGCTCCGACAGAAGATGAGGTGCTGGCCAAAGCGGAAGCTTTCGTCAAACAGCCGGCAGTGAAGAAGTAGATCAGGTCTTGTAGAACAGGTTTAATAGAACAGGACTGATAGAATAGGTCAGACAGTATAGTTTTGATAGTGTGATAGAACAAAAATACAGCCTCCGCAAAGTTTGCGGGGGTTGTTTTGTTTGAGATATGAGCGTTTGAGCTTGTATGTTTTGAGTTCCCTGAAAAGTATCTGGTATCTGAGTAATCATCGGAGCTAAAGCGTCACTTTGTGGATTATGTCGTGTGTGGGGTGAAGGTACTGTAAAAGGTGGCCGATAGAGATACAAATCTTGCACGAAATACAACAATCGCAATGGGCAGACGTCCGAAACTCGGAAATCTTGCACTAAATACAACAATCTGAGTTAGTGAGAGCTCAATTAGGCAGAAATGCTGCATTTTGTACAACAATCGGGGTCCGAGTGGTGCCATTCCAATGATAATCTTGCATTTTGGAGTCAATTTCATAATTCAGTTGGCTGAATAGCAAGACTTGGCCAAAA